>DATKRS010000008.1 GCA_035532035.1 Candidatus Dormiibacterota bacterium | reverse complement strand
GAAGAAGGGCTTGCCGTCGACCTCGAAAACCGGGTAGCCGTCCATCTGCACGACGCGCGACGCGTGCCACGTCGCCCATGCACC
This sequence comes from Candidatus Dormiibacterota bacterium, assembly GCA_035532035.1. NCBI lineage: Bacteria > Bacillati > Candidatus Dormiibacterota > Candidatus Dormiibacterota bacterium. The sequence goes on along the minus strand of DATKRS010000008.1, from coordinate 17,901 downwards.
GGCGGGAGCGGCGAGCGAAGGCCGCGGCAGAAGGAGAAGCAAGAGCGTTGCTACGGCGGCCGCGAAGGGCCACGCGCGCTGCGCGCGCGCGAGGACGAGATACGCCGCGATGCCTAGGACGAGCCATCCGACGCCGATAGCGATCGCGAGCGGGCCGGTATATGCGAAAGCTAGTATCCATCCGACGAGCGCGACGATCGCCGGCAGCGGGTAGAGCGGCATGCGAAAGGGCGCGGGTCCGCGCCGCCGGACGAGCGCGAGCGCGACGATCTGCATGATGCTTTGGATGAGCACGATGCCTGCGGTCAGGAACGCGATGACCTCACCGAGGGTGAAGAAGCTTGCGACGAGCGAGAGCCCGCCGACGGCGAGAAGCGCGGTCTCCGGAATGTGCTTATCGGGATGGAGCCGCGCGAAAGCGGGAAAGAACGCGCCGTCGCGCGCCGCGGCAAACGGGATGCGCGAGAAGCCGAGGAGGTTGCCGTAGAGCGAAGCGAAGGCCGTCACGAGCACGAGCCCGGTCACGATGCGCGCCGCGAGAACCCCCCACGTCCGCTCGATCACGAGCGAGCCCACGTACTGCGAGGCGGCAGTCGGCGTCCCGTCCGCGCCGACGAGCGACCGCCAAGGAATCACGCTGAGCACGCCGCTCTGCAGCGCGACGTACAACCCCGCGACGAGAAGCACCGAGATCACAATGGAGCGCGGAATCGTCCGGTTCGGCTCGCGCACCTCGTCGCCGACGAGCGCGACGTCGGCGTATCCGACGTAGTCGTAGAGCGTCACGAAGAGCGCGCTCGAGAATCCAGCCAGCAGGCCGGTGCCAAAACGGACCGGGCCAGGAAGCTGCATCGCCATGTGCCAGTTCGCGTGCGTGAGCGCGGCGACGGCAACGAGAGTGAGCGTGAGAACGGCAATAGCACCGAGCAGCAACGACGTTGCCGCCACGCGTGAGGTTCGCCGCAGCAGAAGCACGATCGTCACGGAACCGATGCCCAGCGCGCAGGCGTGCATTCCCCACCAGCTCCCGAGCCCCGGCACGAGGTAGGTCGCGTAGTCGGCGAAACCGATGTACCCGCTTGCGAGCAGGCACGGTGCGTAGAGCAGAAACTGCCAGTTGAAGAGAAACGCGAGCACGCGCCCGAGCCGTGCGTGGCCGAAGCTCTCGCGCAGGTAGACGTACGTGCCGCCGGAGCGGGGGAAGCGCGAGGCGAGCTCCGCCCAGACGAGCCCGTCGCAGAGGGCGACGACGGCTCCGCCGATCCACCCGAGCAGCGCCAGCGATCCGCCGAGCGTGGCGAGCACGAGCGGAATCGTTATCAACGGTCCGATGCCGATCATCGTAATAACGTTGATCGCAACGGCGCTGCGCGTATCGATCGCGCGCTCCATCCCAGCGCTCGATTTCACTTCTGACCTCGTTCGGTAAGGTGAACGTCGCACCTGGCGGCGAATGGAATGCGGATGCAGGAACGCTCACAGCTCGCGCGCCTCTGCGGCGTGCGCGGGGACGTACGCCTCGACGTCGTGACGAGCCCGGCGCTGCGCGACAACGCGCTCGGCGATCCGTCAGAACGCCCGCTTCCCGTGTACGTGCCGCCCGGCTACGACGATGACGCACGGCGCTATCCCGTCATCTACTGCCTGCACGGGTACACCGGGGACGCGGCGGGCATGCTCGCCGTGCGGCCGTGGGAGCGCAACGTCGTGCAGTGGATGGACGCACTCGTCACCAGCGACGACATGTCGCCCGCGATCCTCGTCCTCGTCGACGGTTTCACGCGCTTGGGCGGCTCGCAATACGTGGACTCGATCCATAACGGCGACTACGCGACATACGTCGTTCGTGACGTCGTCGACCACGTCGACGCGAACTATCGCACGATCGCGCACGAGGGCGGCCGCGCCGTCTGTGGAAAATCCTCGGGCGGATTCGGCGCGATGCACCTAACGATGGAGTACCCGGGCGCGTTCGCGGCTTTTGCCTCGCACAGCGGCGATGCGTGCTTTCGCTACTCGCAGATGATGTCGTTTCCAGGCGCCCAGCGCACGCTCGAACGCTTCGGTTTCGACATCCCGTCGTTCGTCGCGGAGTTCGAAGCGTCGCTGAAGCGGCCGCAGGCGTGGTACCACACGATGGAGATGATCGGATACGCTGCCGCCTACTCACCGCGCGAGCGCAAGGCCTTTGCGGTCGACCTGCCCTTCGACCTCGAGAGCGGGGAGCTGCGCGCCGATGTCTTCGGGCGCTGGCTCTCGTTCGACCCCGTCGAGCGCGTGGAAGAGCGCCTCGCGGCACTCGAGCGGCTGCGGCTACGTTATCTGGATTGCGGCCGGCGCGACGACTACGGCCTCGACATCGGGGCCCGCATCCTCGCTTCCCGCATGCGAAAGGCGGGGATGAGCGTACGCCACGAGGAGTTCGACGACGACCACCGCAACGTTGGGTATCGCTACGGTATCTCTCTGCCGGCGCTCGTCGGCGTTTTGGATAAAGAATGAACGCATATCGCTCGTTGATCGGCATCGTCCTCGCGTTCGCCATTCCGGCGCTTGCAGCGGCGCAGGACGCCGCACCGACACCGGACCCGCACGTCTACGACGATCCCGCAATGCATTACGCCGCGCCGGCCGCGGCGCGTTTGGTGGGGCAGATGCAACACCCGACGCTGCAGACGCTTTCGCAGGACCCGACCCCGGTGGCGACGTGGGTCCTCGGAACCACGCAATATAACGCGAAGGCGATCACGATCACGATGGAACTGTACTCAGGATCGCTCGACGGCTTCGACAGCAGTTACGAGAACGCGCTGCGTGGCGACGATCCGGCGACGCTCGTCAAGAACAAGCAGCACGTGCTGCTGCAGAACGGAATGCCCGCGCTCTTCGTCGAGGTCACGCAAGGCGCCGGCTTCCAGACGCGCAAGATCTTCGCGTACCTCTGGATCGACTCGCAGCGCGCGGTGGTGCTCAGCGTGGTCTCTACGCTCGGTGGCATCGACGAAGATACCGCAAAGACGCTGCTCGCCGGTGCTACTGCCGTACGGTACCCGACCGGCGGCCAGCCCTAAAACTTCAAGAAGAGCAGCTCTTAAAGCCGCGCTAAGGCGGTTTCGAGATCTTCGAGCAGATCTTCGACGTCCTCGACGCCAACGGAGAGACGAAGCAGACCGTCGGTGATCCCGCGGCGCTCGCGCTCTTCTTTCGGAATCGAGCCGTGCGTCATGCGCGCGGGATGGCAGATCAGCGACTCGACTCCTCCCAGGCTCTCCGCCAAGCTGAAGTAACGCAGCGTCCCCGCGAACTCCATCGCGCGCTGCTCCGGCACGCGTAGCGTGAACGAGAGCATTCCGCCGAAGCCGCTCATCTGACGTTGCGCGAGCGCATATTGTGGGTGCGACGGCAACCCCGGGTAGTTGACGCGTTCCGTTTTGGGGTGCTGCGCCAGGAACTGCGCGATGGCGAGCGCGTTGCGCTCGTGTTGTTGCATGCGTAACGCCAAGGTTTTGGCTCCGCGCATGACGAGCCACGCGTCGAACGGACCGGGAACGCCGCCGACGGAGTTCTGATGGAACTTGATGCGCTCGTGCAGGCCGCCGTCGTTGGTGATGGCGACGCCGCCGACGGCATCGGAGTGCCCGCCGATGTACTTCGTCGTCGAGTGGACGACGACGCGGGCTCCTAGCGCGAGCGGCTGCTGAAAGTACGGCGTGGCGAAGGTATTGTCGACGGCGACCACGATCTCGCTTCCCACGAGATCGCAGATCGCTCGGATATCGACGAGCTTGAGCAGCGGGTTGGTCGGCGTTTCGAGCCAGACGAGCCGCGTCGCCGGGCCGAGCGCCGCCGCGACGGCATGCGGATCGCTCGCGTCGACGTACGAGAACGTCAGGCCATAGCGTTCGAGGACGCGCGAGAAGAGACGATACGTTCCTCCGTAGACATCGTCGCTCACGACGACATGGTCGCCCGCCGAGAGCAGATTCATCACGGCCGCGGTTGCCGCCATGCCGCTGCCGAAGGCGCTCGCGTGAGCGGCGCTTTCGAGCGCGGCAAGCTGCGCCTCGAGCGCGACGCGCGTAGGGTTCACCGTGCGGCTGTAATCGAAGCCCTTGTGCTTTCCGACGGCCTCTTGCGTGTACGTCGAAGTTTGATAGATCGGTACGATGGTCGCGCCGGTGGTCGGGTCGGCTTCTTGCCCGACGTGAATCGCCTTGGTCGAGAAACGCATCAGTGGTGGGGTGCGAGTGCCGAGGTATCGGAGAGGAAGGAGATGACGTCTTGGCGCGTGACGACGCCGATGGACTCGCCGTCGTCGGTGACGACGATCGCGGGATTCGCGAGCGTCAGCAGCTTGTACGCGCGGTCGATCTCTTCGCTCTGTTCGAGCGCCGGGAACGGGCGCCCCATGACCTCGGTTACGGGCTGGTGGATGATGTCGGCACGGTCGAACACGGCTTGCATGACGGCAACGTCGTTGATGCTGCCGATGACATCGTGACCGTGCATCACCGGGATCTGCGAGATCTCGTACTTGCGCAGCAGCTCGAGCGCCGTGCTTACGGTGTCGTCTCGAGCGACCGTGATCATCGGTGGCAGCGGCGTCTTGCCGCGCAGCACGTCGCCGACGGTCGCGCGGCGTTTTCCTTCGCTCAAAAAGCCGTTAGCGATCATCCACTCGTCGTTGAATATCTTCGACATGTAGCCGCGGCCCGAGTCGGGGAAGATGACGACGACGATCGCGTCCTTGGGCAGCGTCTTCGCGAGCTTCACCGCTGCAACGGCGGCGGTTCCCGACGAGCCGCCGACGAGGAGGCCTTCTTCGCGAGTGATGCGCCGCGCCATGAGAAACGACTCCCGATCGGAGACGCGGACGATCTCGTCGATCACCTTCAAGTCGACGGTTTCGGGAAGATAGTTCAGGCCGATGCCCTCGACGGCGTACGAGCGCGGCGTGTCGCCCGAGTAGATCGAGCCCTCAGGGTCGGCGCCGATGACGTGAATGTTGGGGTTACGCTCTTTGAGGTAACGCGCCGTTCCCGAGATCGTTCCGCCGGTTCCGATGCCGGCGACGAAGTGCGTGATCGTGCCCCGCGTCTGCTCCCAAATCTCCGGGCCGGTCGTGTGGTAATGCGCGTCGGGGTTGTGATGGTTGTGAAATTGATTCGGCTGAAAGGCGCCAGGAATCTCCGCCGCGAGCCGGTTGGCGACGCTGTAATAGGACTCCGGCGAGTCGTTTGCGACATTGGACGGCGTGACGACGACCTCAGCGCCGTACGCGCGCAGCAGATCGACCTTTTCCTTCGACATCTTATCCGGCATCACGAGAATGCAGCGGTAGCCACGAATCGCCGCCGCCATGGCCAGGCCCGTGCCGGTGTTGCCGCTTGTCGGCTCCACGATCGTGCCGCCCGGTCTCAGGAGGTCGGCCTGCTCGGCGGCGTCGAGCATCGCATGCGCGGGCCGGTCCTTCACGCTTCCGCCCGGATTCATGTACTCGATCTTTGCGAGCACCAGGCACTGCGCCCCGTCGAGCGTCTTGCTGAGTTTGACCAGCGGCGTGTTGCCGATGGCAGCCAGCGCGTTCTCGCAGTACGTCGGTCCCGTCGCTTCACGTGCAGTCATCGCGAGAAGCTCCTTTCGCCGCAAGGGCGCATGCCCCCGGTCGCGAAGGCTCGCAAGCGATGCGCATCCTTTCGCGGTCCGCGCTCGGCCTTCTCGTGATGACGCTGCTCGTGGCGTGCAACGCCGATCAGCTGCCGCCGCCCGGCCAGTACAGCACGGTGAGCGGGCACATCATGGACCGCGCGACGAACCAGCCCGTGGCCGGCGCCGTCGTGACGGTCGACACCGTTCTCACGGCGACGACGGACGCGACCGGCGCCTTTTCGATCGACAAGGTTCCGGCGGGGACGCTCGATTACACCGTGAAAGCCGACGGCTACACACTCGTCTCGGCGACGGCAACCGCGGAACCGGGGAAGCCTTTCACCCTGGACGTTGCGTTGGAACGCGCGGCAAGCGCGCCGTAGCGGCTACGGCGCCGCGGCCCGGCTCGTCCTTCGATACGCGCTCGACGGCTTCACGAACGTCGCGCGATCGGCGACGTGGCGGTTGATAACGGTCAGCACGACGCTCGCCAAGCGCTCGGGATCGTGGCGCACGTTCTCGGTTTCGCTGATGACGGCGGCGGGCACGGGGGTGAGGCCCATCTCCGCGATGCGCTCGGCGTCCGGCGTCACCGGCCCTTGCCCTTCTTCCGCGTACGCGGCGAGGAGGCGTTTGGGCGGCTCGTCGTTGATGATGACGTACTCGCAAACGTTCTCGCGCGCGTTGGCAAGCAGCGCCTGGACGTGATCGGCCGCCGTCATGTTCGTGGTCTCGCCGGGTTGAGTCATCACGTTGCAGACATAGATCTTCACCGCGTGCGAAGCGGCGATGGCTCGAGCGATGCCCTCGACCAAGAGGTTTGGAAGGATCGACGTGTAGAGCGATCCCGGACCGAGCACGATCGCGTCAGCGGCGCCGATCTCCGAAAGCGCCTGCTCCAACGGCTGCACGCTCGCGGGTTCGAGAAAGACGCGCTCGATGGGCTGGTTGGCCAGCGGAATGCGCGACTCACCGTAGACGGTACTCCCGTCCTTTAGCTCCGCGCAGAGCCGTGCCTGACCGAGCGTCGCCGGGAGAACGCGCCCCACGATGTTGAGCACCCGGCTCGACTCCTGAATCGCGCGGTCGAAGTTGCCCGTGATGCCCGTCATCGCCGCCAAGAAGATATTGCCGAAGCTGTGCCCCGAGAGCCCTTCGCCTTCGTTGAATCGATAGCGAAAGAGCTCCGTGACGAGCGCTTCGTCGTCGGCCAGGGCGACGAGGCAGTTGCGAATGTCCCCCGGCGGCAAGACGCCCAGCTCCTTGGTCAGTCGCCCGGACGAGCCGCCGTCATCGCTGACGGTGACGATTGCCGTGAGATTGCTCGTGCGCCGTTTCAAGCCACGCAAAAGCGTCGAGAGCCCGGTACCGCCGCCGATCGCGACGATTTTGTAGCCTTCGCGCAATCGCAGACTCTCTTGCGTACCGCGCTGGCGTGCCGCGCGAAAGAGCGCCCGCAGCGCGAAAACCGTGCCGGCGCAGAGCAGCACGATGCCGAGGATACTGAGGATCCACGTCAGATCCCCCGGAGCGAAGTAATCGTCGACGATGCCGTCGAGCATCTCGTTGAGATTCAGCGCGTTCCCTTGTGCGACGATCCAGCGATCCGCTGCGTCGGCGAGCATCGCGATGCCAAGCGCGCTGACGAGAAGCCAGCGCTTGACGCCGGTCCCGGGCAGAAGCCAGCGTAGTGCGGGCAGCGCTCGCGCGCGCATCAAACGGCCTCCAGATCGCGCGCGATGCACTCGACCGTCCGCGCGCTCGCGTGAAGGTGCTCGGCAAGGCGCCGCGCGACGTAGACCGAGCGGTGCCGGCCGCCGGTGCAGCCGAAGCCGATCGTCGTGCGATCCTTCCCTTGGCGCTGGTACTGCGGCAGCAGAAAGTCGATGAGCGGGAAAAGACGGGAGAGGAACGGCGCGAGAGCGGGATCGCGCTCGATGAAGGCTCCGACATCGGGATCGCTGCCGGTTCGAGGCTGGAGGAGCGGATCGTAGTTGGGATTCTGGAGAAAACGCACGTCGAAGAGCAGGTCGAGCTCCATCGGTATCCCGTATTTGAAGCCGAAAGCGATGACGGTGACGTTCACGTGAAGTGGTTTTCGCCCGAGCGGGCCAACGCCCTCATCCCGAGGCTCGCGCCGCTCGTGGACGAGCTGCTCGCGCACCGGCGGGAGTTGGCCATCAAACTGCTCGAGAACGATCCGGCGCTGCACGGGTCGCCCGCTCCCGGCGCACACCTCGCCCGCCCGCGCTCGCCGTTCGGCATGCCGAGATTTGGGGACCTGAAGGGTGAGATCGTTCGGCTCATTCACCGCATCGAATCCTTTGGCTGTATCGTCAAAGATATCGATCTCGGTCTCATTGATTTTCCATCGCTTCGTGAGAACGTGCCCGTCTATCTCTGCTGGAAAGCCGGCGAGCCGGAGGTGACGTTCTGGCACGCTACCGACACGGGTTTTCAGGAGCGCGAGCCAATCGATTTCGTATAAGCGCCGCCGCGGCGCTACGATGCTTGCGCCGCTTCCGATTCGGCCGGAATGAAATCCTCGCTCAGGCCCTGAAGCCGGACGTCGCCGAACTCCGCCGTATACGCGCCGTTCTCGGCGCCGGTAATCACGCCGGTCTCCGGCACGTTTGCGAGCTGCGGAATCTTCGCGCGAATCTCTTGCGGGATGCGCACGCGGTCGCCGATCGCGAGCGATCCTTGGTCCCACAGGGCGTTGAGGTTGTCGAGCAACATCGGAAGTGGGATGCCGTAATCCTCGCTGATCTGCCCGATGGTGTGCGTCTCGCTGATCGCGCAGTTCGAGCATCCGCCGAGGTGAAAACGCGCGAAGACCCGGCGGGCGCCCGCATGGACGTGGAACGCCTGATCGACGGTCATCTCTGGGGTAAAATGCTGCTGGCTCGCGGACACGCGTGACTCCTTTGCTACTCTCTTCGCCTAGAACGTCCCGATGGCCCCTTCGGTTTCGCCGACGATAGAGAGAGGCGGGAGTACGCCTGTAAGCCGGATTCTGTTCCCCCTCGCAAAGCGCGGGGGCGGCGACCATCTCTCTTGGGTACCCGTTACCGCGTACCTCGGTGCGATGTGGCTCGTTCGGATGGGCCATCCGTCTTCCCGACGAGCGGGAAGAAATCGAGCGATCTTGCTTCGGGTGGGGTTTACCCGAGCCCGCGTCACCGCGGAGCTCTGTGAGCTCTTACCTCACAATTTCACCCTTGCTCGGGAATCCCGAGTGGTATGTTTCTGTGGCACTTTCCTTCGAGTTGCCCCGACAGGACGTTATCCTGCACCCAGCCCGTTGAAGCCCGGACTTTCCTCTCCTCCACGTTGGGAAGAGCGGCCGCCCGGCGTACTCCACGCTACAGTATAATACGCGCACAGCGGAGGACTCGCAACGATCGGCGTGAAGAATCGGTCGCTCCGTATGGCCGTCGTGGGGGCATAGCTCAGTTGGTAGAGCATTACGCTGGCAGCGTAAGGGTCAGGAGTTCGAGTCTCCTTGCCTCCAAAAGTCTTTTTTGCTTGGGGACCCCACGTAGTGGGGGCGCGCAGGTGCGAAGCACCGTAGTGCCTTTCCAAGGCGTCAGGGGTCCCCGAAAATGCGAAGCATTTTTGGGGATGTAGCTCAGTTGGTAGAGCGCCTGCTTTGCAAGCAGGAAGTCAGGGGTTCGAGTCCCCTCATCTCCAGTAATCGTCGTGTGAGGGGTCCATAGCAGCAGCGATCGAGGCCCACGGTTTGGTCAAGCGATACGGTGAAGACGCTGTCGTCGACGCCGTCAGCTTCTCCGTCGAGTCCGGGGCGCTCTTCGGCTTGCTGGGGCCGAACGGCAGCGGAAAATCCACGACCGTCAAGATGCTCTGCGGGCTCGTTGCCGCGAGCGCGGGCAGCGCGCGTGTCGGCGGATTCGATTCGCGCAGCCGCGCCGGCGCGGCTCGTCTGCAGATCGGCTATATGGCCCAAGGCTTCGCGCTCTACCGCGATCTCACGTGCGACGAGAACTTGGAGTTCTGCGCGCGCGCATACGGCTTGTCGCCCTCCGTTTCCCGCGCGCGAAAGCGTGTGGTCTACGAACTGACGGGAACTGGTCGATTCAGGGACCAACGCGCCGGCCGCCTCTCGGGCGGATGGCAGCGCCGGCTCGGTCTTGCCGCTGCGCTGCTGCACGACCCGACGGTGCTCTTCCTAGACGAGCCGACGGCGGGCGTCGACCCGGTAGCGCGGCGCGAGCTGTGGGATCTCTTCTACGAGCTTGCCGCCGGCGGAAAGACGTTCTTCATTACGACGCATGATATGGACGAGGCACGACGCTGCTCGCGCATCGGCTATATGCTCGAGGGCGCCCTCCTCGTCTGCGGCACGATTGCCGAGGTGCGCGGCTCGCACGAAACGCTGGAAGATGCGCTCGTTGCTCTCGTGGGCCAGATGCAGTCGTGAACTCCGCGTTCGACTTCACCGGTGTGGGCGCGGTGATCTATAAGGAAGTACGCCACATCCTGCGCGAGCCCGCGACGCTCGTGCTCGTCCTCGCGATGCCGCTCATGCAGCTGCTCATCTACGGCTATGCCATCAACCTGCACGTCGAGCACGTTGCCACGGTCTACCACGATGCGGATCGCGGGCGCATGTCCGCGCAGCTCGTCGCCGTTTTGAATCGAACGGCAACGTTCCATGTGGTCGGGAGCGTTGCATCGACGGGGGCGCTGCGCGCGGCACTCGTCAGTGGAAAAGCGCGCGTTGGCTTCGATATCCCGGCGGGGTTCTCGCGCGACGTAGAGCGCGGACGCCCCGTAACCGTGCCGATGCTGGTCGACGGCTCGGACGCCGGCATCGCGCAGGCTGCCTACGGCAGCGCCGCGCAGATCGGCGGTGCGTTCTCCGCGTGGCTCGACCCGCTGGGTGAGAGCCCCGCCGTTGAGATTCGCGCGACGACGCTCTTCAATCCATCGCTGCGTACGCCGAACTTTCTCGTCCCGGGCCTGATCGGTCTCGTGATGCAGAACATCACGATGATCCTCACCGCGCTCTCGATCGTCAACGAGCGGGACCGGGGGACGCTCGAGCAGATGCGGATGACGCCGATCGGGTCCGGGGCCGTCGTCCTGGGCAAGCTGATCCCATACGGCGTCGTCGGTTACCTCGACTTGCTACTCGTGCTGATCGTAATGCGCACGGTCTTTGCCGTGCCGGTCGCTGGCAGCGTCGGACTGCTTCTCGCCCTGAGCGTCCCGTTCGTGATGACGGGGCTTGGCTTGGGACTGCTGGTCTCGACGGTCGCGCGGTCCCAACTCCAAGCCGTCCTCATGACGGTATTCTTCCTCTTGCCGTCGTTCTTGCTCTCGGGCATGTTTTTTGAGATCGATCTCATGCCGGCACCCGCCCGCCTGATCAGCTACGCCCTACCTATGACGTATTTTTTGGAGATTCTGCGGGGTATCATCGTGCGAGGTGCCGGTTTTGTCGACCTCTGGGTTCCGGCCGTGGTAACGGTTGCTTTTGGCGTGGGAACGCTCGCGCTGGCCAGCCTCCGCTTCGCGGCAAGGCCGTCGTAGAACAGGGGAGGAGCAGCCGCGCGTTGGAGGTGATGCGGATATGATCTTCGATCACGACGTGATCGTCGTCGGAGCGGGCTTGGCGGGAATGCGCGCGGCGCTGGAAGCGGCGCGCAGCGGCGCCGACGTTGCTGTCGTCTCGAAAGTCCACCCCGTGCGCAGCCATTCGAATGCGGCGCAAGGCGGCATCAATGCCGCGCTCGGCGAGGGAGACAGCTGGGAGTCCCATGCCTACGACACGATCAAGGGCAGCGACTACCTCGCCGACCAAGATGCCGTCGAAGTCATGTGCGAAGAGGCTCCGAACGACATCATCGAGTTCGAGCACATGGGCGTGATCTTCTATAGGAATGCCGATGGGCGTCTCGGAACGCGCGCCTTCGGGGGTGCTTCGCAGGCGCGGACGTACTTCGTCGGCGACATCACCGGCCAAGCGTTGCTGATCACGCTCTACGACCAAATTCTCAAAGCCGGCGTCAAGGTATACGAGGAGTGGTTCGGCACGACGCTTTTCCTCGAGAACGGCACCTGCCGCGGTCTCGTCGCCCTCGAGCTGCTCACCGGCGAGCTGCATCTCTTGCGCGCCAAAGCCGTCATCGACGCTGCCGGGGGCGGCGGGCGTCTTTACGAACCGAGCACGAACGCGCTGATCTGCACCGGTGACGGATACTCGCTCGCATACCGCGCGGGAGCGCCGCTCATGGACATGGAGATGGTGCAGTACCATCCGACGACGCTTGCCGGCAGCGGATTCCTCATGACGGAAGCGGCGCGCGGAGAGGGCGCATATCTGCTCGATGGCAACGGAGAGCGTTTCCTCAAACAATACGCCCCGACGAAGATGGAGCTCGCGGCGCGCGACGTCATCTCGCGAGCGGAGACGAAAGAGATCGCGGCGGGTCACGGCGTCAACGGAAACGTTTTGCTCGACCTACGCCACCTCGGGCGCGACGTCATCTTGAAGAAGCTCCCGCAAATCCACGAGATGGCGCTCGACTATCTCGGCATCGACATGATCGAGAAGCCGGTACCGGTGCGGCCGGGAATGCATTATATGATGGGCGGGGTCAAGACCGATGTCAACGGCGCGACCAGCGTCCCGGGTCTGTACGCGGCGGGAGAAGTCGCCAACGTCAGCGTCCACGGCGGCAACCGGCTGGGTGCGAATTCGCTGCTCGACACGATCGTCTTTGGACGACGCAGCGGCAAAGCGGCCGCCGCCTACGTCAAAAGCGTGACCCCGTCGCAGGGCGGTGACGATCTCCTACGCTCGGAGCAGGCACGCCTGCAGGCGCTGCTTGCGCGGCCGTACCAGGGCGAAACATACGCGCATCTGCGCCTCGATCTCGCAACGATGATGGACCAGAAGGTTGGCGTGTACCGCGACGAAGCGGGCCTGCTCTCCGCGCTCGAGCAACTGGCGGAGTTTCGCAAGCGCTACGAGCTGGTCGCCGTTGGCGACAAAGGGCGCGTCTACAACCAGGCGCTGCAGTTCGTGCTGGAGCTGGGATTCTTGCTCGATTGCGGCGAGGCGGTGATTCGTGGCGCCTTGTTGCGCAAGGAGAGCCGCGGAGCGCAAGCACGCACGGACTATCCCGAGCGCGACGACGCGCAGTGGCTCAAGCACATCCTGCTGACGTATCGCGCCGGCGCCGAGCCCGACGTTTCGTATCTTCCCGTCACGATCACGCGGTGGAAACCGGAGGTTCGCAGCTACTGATGAAGTTCACGATCGAAATCGGGCGGTACAACCCGGAAGGGAAGTACGCGGAATCCGCCTCCGGCGAGCAAGGCTTTCCGGCTCCGTGGGACAAGTCGCCGCCGCGCCGGTACCAGACCTATGCGGTCGACCTTCCGGATCACGCGGTCGTCCTCGATGCGCTGATCGCAATTCGCGAGTATCAAGACGAATCGCTCGCCGTACGCTGCGCGTGCCGCAGCGCGATCTGCGGCTCGTGCGCGATGTGGGTGAACGGGCATGCGAATCTCGCCTGCAAGAGCAAGCTCCGGGAATTCACGAAGGACGGCAAGACGCGCGTCGAAGCGCCGCCGTCGATGCCGGTCGTGCGCGATCTCGTCTGGGGCATGGAGCCCTTTTGGCAGAAACACCACGCGGTCACGCCGTGGCTCGAGCCCAAGCAGCCGGTGCCCGGGCCGCGCGAAGAGTACCGCGCTCCTAACGCCGCGATGGAGAATCTCATCCAAGAGGTGAGCTGCATCAACTGCGGCTGCTGCCTGATGGATTGCGAGTCGTTCGCCGTCAACCAAGAATTTCTCGGGCCGCATGCACTTGCGAAGGCGTATCGCTACGCGGGCGACCCGCGCGATGCCGACGTGCACGAGCGCCTCGGCGAATACAGCAAGCCGGGCGGCATCTGGGATTGCACGCACTGTTACGAATGCGTGCAGCAGTGCCCGAAAGGGGTCGCGCCGCTCGAACAGATTCTCAAGCTGCGCAAGATGGCCGTCGACGCAGGCTTCACGAACAACGCCGGCACGCGTCACGCGGACGCGTTCGCGGAGTCCGTTCGCGACAGCGGCAGGCTCAACGAACTAACGCTGATGCCGAAATCGACCGGGTTCTTCAACATCGTCGGGCAGCTCAAGACGTTGCCGTCGGCATTCAACATGATGCGCGCAGGAAAGCTGCCGCCGATCATCCACCATAAGATTCCCGGCGTGCAGCGTATCAAGACGATCTTTCAACGCGTCGGAGGACGATTCAAGTGAAGGTTGCGTTCTATCCCGGATGCGTCTCCAAGGGAGCGTGTCCGGAGCTCTACGTCTCGACACAGGCGATCGCGGGGCCGCTCGGGCTCCAACTGGAGGAGCTCACGGAGGCGCCATGCACGGGGGCGGGCGTCTTGAGCGAACAGAACCCCGACCTCGCAGATTCGCTCAACGGCCTGACTCTCGCGATGGCGGAGAGCAAGAACGCGGACGTCATGACGATCTGTAGCACGTGCCAGGGCGTCCTCTCGAATCACAACTACCATCTTCAAAACGACGAGAAGCGGCGCGACAAGGTCAACGCGACGATCGGCGACCAAGGCTACCGTTATAGCGGCAAGGCGAAGGTCAAGCATTTGCTGTGGATGCTCTTCGAGGACATCGGTCTGGAGAAGATTCGCGGGGCGATCAAGCGTAAGCTGACCGGCCTGAAGATCGCGCCGTTCTACGGATGCTACATTCTGCGCCCGGAGGAGTACCTCGGGCTTCGCGAGCGGCCTGAGCGCAAGACCTATCTCGAGCAGCTCATCGCGCTCGTCGGCGCCGAGCCGGTCGAGTACCGCGGCTCGACGAAATGCTGCGGCTTTCCGATGCTGACGTTCAATCGTGAGAAGTCGCTCGAAATGGGCGGTTCGCACATTCTGGAGGCTAAGGAAAAGGGCGCGGACATGCTCGTGACGCCGTGCCCGCTCTGCCACTTAAACCTCGACGGCCAACAGCCGGACGCCGCCAAAGTGATGCGCAAGGACATCGGCGTTCCGATCTTCCACCTGCCGCAGCTGCTCGGGCTCGCGTTCGGGTTCTCGCCGCAGGAGCTGCGGCTCAACCATCACGTGGTACCGACGGCATCGGCGCTGGAGAAGGTCGAGCTGAAGGTGTAGCTCGCTACGGTGGGCAGCACGTGCGGCATGTGCCGCACCTTGTCATCCTGAGCGTAGCGGAACGGAGCGAAGCGACGTGAAGCGAAGTCGAAGGACAGCAGCAATCTTTGGCGTCGTCCTGCTCGGCGCTGCGCCGAGCACGTGGCCGATGTACCAGTACTTCCCGAACCACAATGCCGTCTTTGCGGGAACCCACGCGTACCGCTGGCACTTCGACGCGGGCGGCAAGATCAACGGCGGTCTTGCCGTCGTCGGTGACACGCTCTACGCGGAGACGTTCGCGAGACAACTCCTCGCAATCGACCGCCGCACCGGCAGGGTGCGCTGGCGGACGCATCTGCCGAACATCGCGATGACGACGCCGATCGTCGCCGACGGGCTCGTGATCGTCGGCACCGGCAAAGACAACACGCTCCTCCAGACGCGCACCCGTCTCGTGTGGGGCATCCCCGGCGGCGACGAGATTATCGCCTTTGACGCGGATACGGGGCGCGTGCGCTGGCGCTATCACACCGTCGGTGAAGACATGCCCAGTCCCGCGTTCGTTACGGCGGGAGGGCGGGATCTCATCATCTTTGCCAACGGCGACGGGCACATTCGCGCGCTCGACGTGCGCACCGGCAGACTCGTGTTTAGCAGGTACGTCGGCGGCGTCTCGACGATGGCCTCGGCGGCAGTGGCTGACGGCGTCGTGTACGTGCTCCTAGGCTTCGCAGCGGGGATGCACCTTCCCGATCACGTCTACGCGGTGCGCGCGAGCGACGGGCACATCGTTTGGAGCGCGCCGTACGGCAACGCTGACGACTCCCCGACGGTAGGCGGCGTCGACGTCTACGTGCAAGATTCTCAGTACGTCAAGGGGCCGCCCGCTGTCGGTGCGATCAACGACGTCTATGCGATCTCGCGCGATCGCGGGCTCCTCGTTTGGGCGCGCAACGCCGGTGCCGGATATTTCACGAACGTGGGCACCAACGAGCAAGCGATTGCGGCGATGCTCGACCGCGATACTCTCTTCCAGTCGCTGCCGGCAGCACGGAAGTTCGCCGCGTACGAAGCGGGCCAAGGAAGGCCGGTGTGGGTCGTTCCCACGATGACAGCCGCGAAGATGAGCGCCGTCGCGCTCGACGGCCGCGTCTATATCGGGGACACCGCCGGTATTCTGTATACCTTCGACGAAGGCAGCGGCCGCGTGCTCTCGCGCCGCCGCTTTCCCAAGCCGTTTACCTGCAGCTCGCCCGTAATCGTCGGCAAGACGCTCTACGTCGCCGACTGGAATGATGTCTACGCGCTGCCGCTGCGCTGAGTCTCGCACCTTCTCACGAGGAAGGGCAGGCCTTCGCGCGCGACGGCGGGATCGCGGTCTTCACGCGCGCCCAGACGCGCTGCCTTTGCGGCAGGTCGCGGAAGAAGAGCCAGAGCGAGTTCTCCACGTAGAGCGCGCCTCTGCCGTCGCGCAAGCGCGCTGGCGTGTCGGCAAGGTAGTGCCACACGATGCCGTTGCGAGCGGTCGGGAACAGCTCTATGCTCGGATTCGGAGCGCCGCCGTGCGGTTCGTTCGCCGCGTGGAAGAGCACGCAGCGAAGCGAACCGATGCGCAGCTCGCCGATTTCGTGATCGGTTCCGATATCCGGATACCGCTCGCTCTCGTCGACGAAGAGCGTCAGCCCGTTGCTGGTCAAGCGATACGCGATCGTATCGCCCGCGTCATCGGTGTAGGCATAGGCCGCGAGCACGTGCGCCGCGCGCGGTGGCGGCGCGTAACGCAGGTGATACATGGCGGCGTCGCCGGGGCATGTACCGGTGCGGGACGCCTTCGAGCCGATGGGCGCGTAGCGCAGCAACCGCGCGGCGATACCCGGCGTGACGCCCTGCACGTCGAGCCGCTGCCAGTAGCGCACGCGCTGCGAGCCGCTGTTGCGAAAAGGGTTTACGTACTCGGGATTGGGCATGTACTCGTCGCGTACGCCCCCGATAACGTTGGAGTAGATGGTCATGTCGGGTGGCAGCGCACCCAAGAAATCGGATCGACGACGAACCGAGACGCAGCCAATGTCCGCGAGGGCGATGCTCCAGGTTTCCCAGTATAGCGGATTCTCGAGGATCCGCACGCGTAGCGTTCTGCCGTCGGTGGAGACGGTGCTGCGGATCGGAGTCGCACCCCACCACCAGCGCGCGAGAACGCGCTGGCTCGTGGAGACGGCCGGCGAGGATATCGCGACCGATGCGACGATCGAGAGGGCAATCATGGCACTTCCTGGGCCGTCCTGGGATCGAACCAGGGACCTCATGCTTATCAAGCATGCGCTCTAACATGAGGCTAAAGGCCCTGAATCCATTGGTACTATTAGGTTTCAGTCGAATTCCGCTCGGCGGGCATAGGCGACCGCTTCTTACATATCCCTCGTGGAGAGGCGCGCATAAGGTGCCCCATAAGGTGCCCGAGCGTCAAGCACGCTGCATCGTGTCGAGCAGCCGCTCCTCCTCAGCAGTCGGGTAAGTCTCGTAGCCTGCCCAACTCGGGTGTTGCTCGCGCATCCACTCGCCGATCGCATTGCGGGCGGCTCCCAGGACGACCCGCCCGTGTACCGACCGACCGACTGCGGCGATCTTCGCCACAGCAATGTAAATCTGGAACGGCTCCGGCAGACGATCTACATCCTCATTCGAAGCCATCCACTCGGTCCAAGCATCGTAAATGAGCCGGTGTTGGGCCGGCGTCCAGGTGAGGATCTTCTCGTCACCGGCGACGTCGAGAATAGATAGGTCCGTCTTGACGACATACTCGAGGCCCGGCCACATGGGACGCAAGACCTTATCAACGTCGGTTCGGGCGGCTATCAGGCCGATCACAGCCATCGCCTGCGCCTGGTACGGGCGTGCCCAAGACCAGCCCACCAGCGCGCTCATGTATGAGACCTCTGCCGCCCAGAGCCCTTCGGAAAATTCCAGAACTCTTTGGGGAGAGGGCCCGCTTTGGGCCTTCACTACGCGACGAATCTCATAGACCGGTGGCGCGAGTGACTGCCGGTCTACAGCCTTTTCCGTCGCCAGTGCCTCTCTGATCTTCGCGACACCCGCGCCGAGG
>DATKRS010000007.1 GCA_035532035.1 Candidatus Dormiibacterota bacterium | reverse complement strand
AGTACCTAGGCTTGCACTCTCCGAGGGAGTCTGCTAACATCGGTGTTGGCGCTCTCGGTCCGAGAGTGCTAATCCCTGAGATGTCGTAAGTAGTTGGAGGTTTTCGTGAATCTCAAGCCTTTGGGCGATCGCGTGGTCATCGAGCACGTGGATCAGGATGATAAGAGTTCCGGCGGCGTGTTCTTGCCCGACACGGCCAAGGAGAAGCCCCAAGAGGGCATGGTCCGTGCGGTCGGCACGGGCCGCGTGACCGATGACGGCAAGACGCTGCCGATGAGCGTCAAGGCCGGCGATCGCGTCATCTATTCGAAGTACTCGGGCAGCGAAGTCAAGATCGACGGCACCGAGTATCTCATCGTCTCCGAAAAAGACGTCCTTGCGATCGTCGACAAAGTTCCCGTCGGCGTCTAATACCGTAGAAAGTGTGAATTTGAACCATGGCTGCAAAACAAATCGTATTTGACGAAAACGCTCGGCGGGCGCTGGAGCGCGGCGCGAACATCCTCGCGGATGCCGTGCGCGTGACGCTCGGTCCGAAAGGGCGTAACGTCGTTCTCGACAAGAAGTTCGGCTCGCCGACCGTGACCAACGACGGCGTGACGATCGCGAAGGAGATCGAGCTCTCCGACGCATTCGAAAACATGGGCGCGCAGCTCGTGAAGGAAGTCGCCTCGAAGACGAACGACGTCGCGGGCGACGGTACCACGACCGCAACCGTCCTTGCCCAGGCGATCATTCGCGAAGGGCTGCGCAACGTGACCGCGGGCAGCAACCCGCTGCAGATCAAGCACGGCATCACCGAGGCCGTCGATGTCGCAGTCAAAGAGATGGAAAGCTACGTGCAAAAGGTCGACTCGAAAGAGAAGATCGCGCAGGTCGCCTCGATCTCCGCGAACGATCCGGAGATCGGCAACTTCATCGCGGAAGCGATGGAAAAGGTCGGTAAAGACGGCGTGATCACGGTCGAGGAGTCGAAGACGCTCAAGACCGAGGTCGAGACCAAAGACGGCATGCAGTTCGACAAGGGCTACATCTCGCCGTACATGGTCACCGACAGCGAGCGCATGGAGGCCGTGCTCGACGATCCCTTCATCCTCGTGACCGAGCGCAAGGTCTCGGCAATCGCCGACATCTTGCCGCTGCTCGAGAAGGTCGTGCAGGTCCAAAAACCGCTCCTCATCATCGCTGAAGACGTCGAGGGCGAAGCACTCGCGACGCTCGTCGTGAACAAACTGCGCGGAACGTTCACGTCCGTTGCGGTGAAGGCACCGGGCTTCGGCGATCGTCGCAAGGAGATGCTTAAGGACATCGCCACGCTCACCGGCGCAACGGTCATCTCCGAAGAGCTCGGCCTCAAGCTCGACAAGGTCACGCCGGATCAGCTGGGGCGCGCGAAGCGCGTCACGGTGACGAAGGAAGAGACCACGATCGTCGACGGTGCCGGCAAGCAGGCCGACATCAAAGGCCGCATTGAGATGATCAAAAAGCAGATCGAGGACACCGACTCGGACTTCGACCGCGAGAAGCTGCAAGAGCGGCTCGCGAAGCTGTCGGGCGGCGTCGCGGTCGTGCAGGTCGGCGCGGCAACCGAGACGGAGCTCAAAGAGAAGAAGCATCGTATCGAGGATGCGCTCTCGGCGACGCGTGCAGCCGTGCAAGAGGGAATGATCCCCGGCGGCGGCAGCTCGCTGGTGCACGCGATCAAAGCGATCGACAAGCACCTCGCCGCACGCGGGCCCAAGGCAAACGGCCACTCCACGACGTGGGCCGACGAGAAGATCGGCATCGACATCGTGAAGAAGGCGCTCGAAGAGCCGCTCAAGCAGATCGCGCATAACGCGGGCTTCGAAGGCTCGGTCGTCGTCAACAGCGTCAAGGAAAAGACGGCGCCGCAAGGCTTCGACGCGATGACGGGCAATCTCGTCGACATGTTCAAGGCGGGCATCGTCGAGCCGTTCAAGGTGACGCGCTCTGCGCTGCAAAACGCCGCGTCGATCGGCGCGCTCATCCTGACGACGGAGACGCTCGTCGCCGACAAGCCCGAGCCGAAGAAAGAACCGGCGATGGCCGGCGGCGGCATGGGCGGCTACGGCGACATGATGTAACGTCCGCACGGGACGAAAAGGAAAGAACGAAGGGCTCCGGCAGTCGCCGGAGCCCTTCTCGCATTCAGCTCGTTCGCAGTGTCGTCAGTAGTCGTCGTCGGGCGACTGATGATCCGGCGGGAGGCTTTCGAAGTAGTCGGCCGAGAACGGCGCGTCGATCCTGAAGAACGGTTGCGGCGCCTGCGCGAAATCGAAGCAGTCCGAGAGATCGTCGGCGCGCGCGTCGGTGTAGCCGAGCGACCCGAGCCCGAAGACGCGCTCCGTGAAGTGCAGGATGCTGCCGAACTCATGCTGCACGTGTGAGACGTAGCCGAGCTTTGCGTACGGCGAGATCACGATGAGCGGCACGCGGAAGCCGAGTTCGTAGTGGTTGTACTGCGGCGGCTCGACGTGGTCGTAGAAGCCTCCCCAATCGTCCCACGTCACAAAGATGGCGGTCGTGTTCCAGTACGGGCTGTGCCCGATCGCGTTGACCAACGCCGCTACCCACGATGGTCCGGTGCCGTCGGTTATGGTTGCATGATCCGATTGCGCGGCATTCGGGATGATCCAAGTGACGGCCGCGAGTGGTTTCGTCGCGATGTCCCGCAAGAAGCGCTGCGGCGGCGAGACGACGTTCGCGTACTCGTCGGGTTCGTTGCGAATGTGACGAATCGCGTCCGGAGCATCCCAAAGCCCGGCATAGACGTCCGGCTGGTAATAGCGCCAGGTGAGATTGGTCTGGTCGAGGAGATCGAAGAGCACCGGGTGGTCGAAGCATGGGAACGTCGCTCCGGGTTCGTCGCCCGTCGCAGGGTCGATGAGGCTGACGACCGACCCGGCGGGCGAATCGCATCCGCCCGTAGAGTGACCTTGTGGCGTTCTCGGGTTGTTCTCCGCATAGTACGAGCTGCCGGTCGCGATGACCGACGTGCCCGCGATCAGATACTGGTGTGCAGGGAAACTCGGACCGGAGTTCGTTTGGAACATGCGATCCGCAAACGCGTAATGCTCCGCCATGTCGAAGTAGGGCTCGACCTCCTCGCGCGGCACGTAACTGTAGGCGCGCGTGTCGGGATCGCGGCATGTTGCAGTGCAGTGGCTGCGTTCATCGCTGAAGCCGTTCATCGCGCCGGCGGCGTACTCGGTAAGGAACGCCTCGTGCCGGTGGTCGAGATCGTACGAGGCGGTCAGGGGCGTCGGCTCGAGCGGAACGCTCCGGCCGTCCGCGCTCGGGCCGGTGCCGGCCGTATCCGCACCCGGCAAACCCTGGAAGAGATCGTCGACCGAGCGGTTCTCCTGCACGATGATGACCACGTGCTGAATCTTGCCGCCACCGAGAAGCGCCGGATCGTGCCCCCCCGGAGTCTGTGCGCCCGCGGTGTTCTCCGCCGCCGGAACGAGCACCGCAGACAAAGCAGGCCGCCCAGCTGCGCAAGCGTGGAGCGACAGAACTGCGCCGAGCGCAAGCACGCGACGTGCGCTCGCCGGCCCACTGGGCATTGAAATCGTCACGTGTCGCACCCTGTGGTACGGCCGTTCAACGGGGCGGCACGGTCGACCCTGCCACAGAAGGCCCAGGTTTCGCGCGTCAGCGTGAGGAGTTCGCGGTCCATTGCGCGTATTCGCATAGCATCCCCATCACTAAGGAGGGCATCGGTGCCCGGTCCGGTCGTCAACGATTTTACCATCCGCATCGCCACGGTCAACGGTTCCGGCAGTCAATCCTCCAATCTCGTTTTGAGCAACGCGATCTTCCGTCTTGGAATACCGGTCGCGCCGAAGAACGTTTTCCCATCGAACATCGAGGGTTTGCCGACGTGGTTCGACATCCGCGTTACGGGGAAGGGCTATCAATGCCGCAGCCGCGACGTCGAGGTGCTCGTTGCGCTCGATGCGGCAACGTGGCGCGAGGACGTCGCGGCGCTGAAACCGGGCGGCATCGCGATCCACGAGAGCGCATATCCTCTCGACGGGAAGACGCATCGCGACGACGTGACCTACTTCCCGGTTCCGTTCACCGAGATGGGCAAGAAGCACTTTGCAAACGCCGATCTGCGCAAGTACCTCGTGAACATGATCTACGTCGGCGTCCTGGGCGAGCTCGTCGGCCTCGACGACGCGACGATCGAAGCGGCCGTCAAGACCCAGTTCCGCAGCAAGCCCGCCGCGGTCGAAACGAACATGCAGGCGGTGCGGCTCGGCGTCGAGTACGCGCGCGATCACCTGGCGAAACAAGACGCGTTTCGCCTCCAGCCGATGCGCGGTAAGACCGACGGCACGATATTCATGGACGGCAACCGCGCGGCGGCGCTCGGTTGCATCATGGGCGGCTGCACCGTCGCTGCATGGTATCCGATTACGCCGTCCTCGTCGTTATGCGAATCCTTCATCGCGCTTGCTGAGCGGTATCGCGTCGATGCGAAGACCGGTGAGAAGAACGTCGCGGTCGTTCAAGCCGAGGACGAGCTCGCTGCAGCCGGTATCGTGTTCGGCGCCGGATGGGCCGGCGCGCGGGCGATGACGTCGACATCTGGCCCGGGACTCTCCTTGATGGCGGAGTACGCCGGCTTCGGTTATTACGCCGAGATTCCGGGCGTAATCTTCGACGTGCAGCGGGCGGGACCGTCGACGGGGTTGCCCACGCGAACGATGCAAGGCGACGTGGCTTTTGCGTACATGCTCTCGCACGGCGACACGAAGCACGTGGTGCTTCTACCCGCCAGCGTCGAGGAGGCGTACGCGTTTGCAATGGAGGCGTTCGATCTCGCGGAGCGCTTTCAGACCCCCGTATTCGTGTTGAGCGATCTCGATCTCGGAATGAACTCGTGGATGAGCACGCCGCTGCCGTATCCCGAGAAACCGTTCGATCGCGGAAAAGTCTTGAGCGCCGAGGATCTCGCGAAGCTCGACTCGTGGGGCCGGTATCGCGACGTGGACGGCGACGGGATCCCATACCGCACGCTTCCCGGAACGAATCACGAGAACGCAGGTTTCTTCACGCGCGGAACCGGCCACGACGAGCAGGCCCGGTACTCGGAGAACCCGCAGACGTGGCAGCATGGCCTGGACCGGCTCGTACGCAAGCACGACACCGCCCGCGCGCGCGTTCCGGAGCCGATTGCGGACGAGGCCGGACGTAGCGTCGGGCTCATTGCGTACGGCACGACGCACCACGCTGTCGTCGAGGCGCGCGACGTGCTCCACGACGACGGCTTGGAAGTCGACTATCTTCGGGTGCGCGCGCTTCCACTCTCACCCGGCGTCGCGAGCTTCGTCGAGCGCCACGAGCGCGTCTACGTCGCCGAGCAGAACCGCGACGGCCAGCTCTACGGCATCCTGCGCATGGAGCTGCCGGCGCATCTCGTCTCTCGCCTCCATTCGATTCGCCACTACAACGGCGTGCCGATCGACGCGCAGGCCATCGTCGAGCCGCTCCAAGCCGCGGAGCGCGATCCTTCGACTCCGCATCCTCGCGCGGCACTCGAGGTGACGGGAACGTTATGACGGTGAATATCATCGGTCTCGCGCGCGACGTCTACAAAGGCTTGCCGACGACGCTGTGCGCGGGCTGCGGCCACAACTCGATCACGAATCACCTCATCAAGGCACTGTACGAGTTCGGCGTCGATCCGCATCGCCTCGCGAAGATGAGCGGAATCGGCTGCTCCTCGAAGACGCCGGCGTATTTCGTCGAGCAGGCGCACGGGTTCAACGGCCTGCACGGGCGCATGCCCTCTGCCGCAACCGGCGCTAAGCTCGCGAACCGCGAGCTTCTCGTGCTGGGCATCAGCGGCGATGGAGACACGGCCTCAATCGGCCTCGGTCAGTACTGCCACATGATTCGCCGCAATCTCGACTGCACGTACCTCATCGAGAACAACGGCTGTTACGGGCTGACCAAGGGCCAGTTCTCCGCCACCGCCGACGCCGGCTCCAAACAGAAGAACGGAAAGATCAATGAGTTCACGGCGATCGACCTCTGCGGGCTCGCGGTCGAGCTCGGCGCGTCGTTCGTGGCGCGCTCCTTCTCGGGCGACGGCAAGCAGTTGGTCCCGCTCTTGCAGGCGGCGTTCGCGCATCGCGGCACGGCGATTCTCGACATCGTGAGCCCATGCGTCACCTTCAACGATCACGTCGGCTCGACGAAGAGCTACGCCTACGTGAAGGAGCATGGCTTCGCTCTGCACACGCCCGACTTCATCATTGGCAGCAAGGAGATCGAGGTCGATTACGAGCCCGGAACCGTTCAGGACATCGCCTTCGACGATGGGTCGCACGTCTTGCTGCGCAAACTCGAGCGCGACTACGATCCCACCAGCCGTCTCGGCGCGCTCGCGGTGATCGACGAAACGCGCGAACGCGGCGAGCTCGTCACGGGGCTGCTCTACGTCGACACGGCCGCGCAGGATCTCTGCGAACGCGAGCATTTGACGAAGACGCCGCTCGCGCAGCTGAAGGAAGACGACCTGCGCATCAGCCGTGAAGAGTGGGTTCGGCTGACGGCGCCGTCGGCATAGGCCTTTCCCTGCGCCGCAGGGCGACGAAGCCGTAGTACGCCGGGATTGCCGCGAGGAAAAGCCCGAGCGTCACGAGCGCGTTCAGGAACGAGGCAACGTACGTGGTGATTACGACGGCCACTGCTACGAGCGCAAAGAGTGCGGTGCTGTACGGGTGCAACGGCACGACGAAACCCGGACGCGCCTCTTGCCGGGCGCGATCGCGCGCGCGAAAGACGAACACGGCGATTGCGGCGAGCGCGAAGAAGACGTAATCGACCGAGATGACGTAGTTTAGGATCTCCGCGTAGCCCTTCCAGAGCGTGATGAAAATGGCGACCGCGCCTTGGAGCGCGATGGCGATCACCGGCACGCGCGTTCTCGGATGCAGCCAGCCGATCTGGCGAAAGAAGAGGCCGTCTTTCGCCATTGCGTGGTAGACGCGCGGAGAGACGAGAATCTGATTGCTCAAGAAGCCGAGGGTCGAGAGCGCGACGAGCGCGGCGATGAGCTGCGCGCCGCGCGAGCCTAGCAGCGCGCGCAGCACCTCCGACGCCGGAGCGTCGGTGCGCATCAGACCCGTGGGACCGAGCACGCGCAGGCACACAACGTTGACGAGCACGTAGAGGACGACGACGCCGCACACTCCCCACACCATGCCGCGCGGAAGCGTTCGCGACGGCTCCTTGAGCTCGCCCGTCATGAAGCTCGACGTCTGCCACCCGCTGTACGCGAAGAGCACCGCGATCATCGAGACGGCCATCGCCCCGAGCAACGGGAGGGTTGCGCCCGCAGCGACGAGCGGCGCAGCCGCCGCTGCGGTGGGATGCGCGAGAAATCCGGCGGCGATCAGCGCGGCGATCGCGGCGATCTTCAAGACCATGAAGACGTTCTGGAGATTGCTTCCTTCGCGGACGCCGAGACAGTTGACGACGGTGAAGACCGAGAGAACGGCCAGTGCGAGAAGCGTCGGATCGGCGCTGATCCCGGTAAGCGGTTGGAAGTATCCGGCAAAGGTCAGCGCGGCCGCCGCCATGCCGCCGCTCTGCGAGACGAGCAGCAGCGTCCAGCCGTACATGAAGGCGACCACGGGATGAAAGGCCTCGCGCATGTACGCATAGAGCCCGCCGTCGTGCGGTCGCCGCGCGGCCAGCTCGGCGAAGACGAACGCGCCGAGCAGGGCAACGGCACCACCTGCGACCCAGACCGCGAGCATCGCCCACCCGACGTGAACGATCTTTGCGACGACCGAGGGATTGCGAAAGATGCCCGAGCCGATGATCCCGCCCATGACGATGAGCGCGGCATCGCGCGTGCCGAGCCTGCGCAACAACGTTGCGTTCAGGCCGCCGGGCAACAAAGGTTCCCGAGTGCTACGGATGCGAAATCCCCCTGCATGATCGTCATAGCCACGCTCCTGGCCATGCTGCTTGCTCCGCTTACGGTCGCTCAGGCAACCCCCGTGCCCTTGACCGTTCCGCCGTCCGTCGCTCCGCTGCCGCCCGTCGCCGATACGCTGAACAGCGGACCTTGTCTGGATTCACCGCGTTCTGTGCCCCATGTCCTGCAAGACCCCGTCGTCCGCGAAATGCAGGTCGTACGCATCCAGCGCGTCATCTCGACCGGTACGATGACGCGCGACAACGTCATCGGGTTTCTTTATACGACCGACGACGGCACGACGTGGCTCGGC
Source organism: Candidatus Dormiibacterota bacterium (assembly GCA_035532035.1). Taxonomy (NCBI): domain Bacteria; kingdom Bacillati; phylum Candidatus Dormiibacterota; species Candidatus Dormiibacterota bacterium. The sequence goes on along the minus strand of DATKRS010000007.1, from coordinate 4,508 downwards.
CAGCGCTCGGCGGACTATATGTCGGCCGCCAACGCGCGCCAGATCAATCACGTCTTGGCGTCGACACGCCTGTCGCCGATCGAGCCGGACGCGTTTCCCCCGACCATGCGATACGGCGTGCCGGTTCGCGCGGAGCGCTTCTTCCGCGTCCAGATTCCCGAGCGGGCCATGGGGCCGCTGCGCATACGTCTCGACGCGTGCGTCGCGTGGCCGCAGGGGCGCCCGCTTCCCGACCCTGCGTTCTAACGGCCGCCGCGCCGGCGCTGCATCTTTGCACCCCGAACGCGGGTATTGGTAGAGAGAGATGGACTTTGTGATCCGCTCGCGGACGGTTGCCTTCGAGCCGAACGCCGACGTCTTCGTCGACGACGCGCGCTCGTCGGTCGTCGTCACAGTTGAAGTTGCAGGCGCGAACCCTGAAAGCTTGCGCGTCGAGATCGACGACGAGCGCCACCTCGTCATCTCCGGGGACCGCCCGCGCGAAACGCGATCGGCCTCGGGATCGTTCGTCCAGAAAGAGATTTCCTACGGAGAGTTCAGCAAGCGCATTCACCTTCCGGTTGCCGTCGAGTACGACGGTGCCGCGGCGACGTATGGCGACGGCGTTCTCGCCATCGCGCTGCGCATCTCGCAGACTGCGTACCGGCCCACAGAGCGCACGGAGATACGCATGATCGTCAAACGGGTCCCGTTCTGATGGCAGCGCGAAGGAAAAACTCCCAAAACGTCATCCCCGCGGGCTCGATCGGGATTCTGCCGCTGCAGGACGCGGTGCTCTTCCCGAACACGGTGATTCCGCTGGCAGTCGTCAAGAAGCCGGGGATTCAGCTCGTCGAAGAGGCGCTGCGCGAGGGCAAGGCGATCGGCTTGTGCGTACTGCGCGATCGCGACATAGAGAGTCCCGTCCCCGAAGACGTTCATCGCGTCGGCACGATCGGCGTCATCCAAAAGATGCTGAAGGTCCCCGACGGCACGCTGCGGTGCATCGTGGCCGGCCAACAGGTTTTCCGTATCGAGCAGTTCACGCAAGAGCAGCCGTATATGGTCGCGACCTACACCGAGCTGCCCGAGGTGACGGTAGAGAACGAGGAGCTCGTCGCGATGCAGCGCAATCTTGCGGGGCTCTTCCAGAAGCTGCTCTCGTATCTGCCGCAGGCGCCGCGCGAGATGGAGATGGAGGTCCAGAACATCACGGACCCGAGCGTGCTCTCCTACTTCGTCGCGTCAACGATGCGCTTGGATGCCGCAGATCGCCAGGCGCTCCTCGAGGAGCGCGACACGGCCAAGCGCATGCGCAAGCTCACGATGCTGCTGACCAAAGAGTTGGAAGTCGTCGAGCTCGGTCACAAGATTCAGAGCGACATCCAGCGCGAGATGGAGAAGAATCAGCGCGAGTTCTACCTGCGCCAGCAGCTGCGCGCGATTCAGGAGGAGCTCGGCGAGGTCGATCCACAGCAGGCCGAGGCGAACGAGCTTCGCACGAAGATCGAAGAGGCGAAGATGCCCGAGGAGGCGCGAAAGACCGCCGACCGCGAGCTCGAGCGCCTGTCGCGCGTACCGCAGGCATCGCCCGAGTACAGCGTGATTCGTACGTACCTGGACTGGCTCGTGCAGCTCCCGTGGAACACGGAAACGGCCGATCATATCGATATCGAGAAGGCGCGCGCCGTGCTCGACGAAGATCACTACGACCTCGACAAGATCAAGGACCGCATCGTCGAGTATCTGGCGGTCGGCAAACTCAAGAAGCGCCTGACCGGGCCGATCCTTTGCTTCGTGGGGCCGCCGGGCGTGGGAAAAACCTCGCTCGGTCATTCGATTGCACGCGCGATGGGTCGCAAGTTCGTGCGGCTCTCCGTCGGAGGCGTGCGCGACGAAGCCGAGATTCGCGGGCATCGCCGCACGTACATCGGAGCGATGCCGGGCACGATCGTCCGCTCGATGCGCGACGCTGGCACGAAGAACCCAGTGATGATGATCGACGAGATCGACAAAGTCGGTGCGGATTTCCGCGGCGATCCTCAGTCGGCGCTGCTGGAGGTTCTCGACCCGGAGCAGAACGTCAACTTCCGCGACCACTATCTCGACTTGCCGTTTGATCTCTCGCACGTGCTCTTCATCTGCACGGCGAACAGCCTCGATACGGTCTCACCCGCTCTGCGCGATCGCATGGAGATCATCCAGCTCTCCGGCTACACCGAGCTCGAGAAGATGCAGATCGCCAAGCGATACCTGCTCGAAAAGCAGCACATCGCAAACGGCGTCCGGGACGCGCAAGCGCATATCAGCGATGCGGCGCTGCGGACCATTATTACCGACTACACGCGCGAGGCTGGCGTGCGCAATCTCGAGAGGCAGATCGGAACGGTCTTTCGCAAAGTGGCCCGCAAGATCGCGTCCGAGCCGCACTACAGGGCGCGCATCAAGCCGGAGAGCCTGAGCGAGTATCTCGGCAAGCAGCGTTTCTTCAACGAGGCACGCCGGCGCATCGCGTCGATCGGCGTTGCAACGGGTATGGTGGTGACGCCGGTTGGCGGTGATATCGTTTTCATCGAGACGCAGGCGATGCCGGGTACCGGCAAAGTCTCGCTCACGGGCCAGCTCGGCGACGTCATGAAAGAGAGCGCGCACGCGGCGGTCTCGTTCCTGCGCTCGCGCTCGAGCGAGTTCGCCCTACCCGAGGATTACTTCGCGAAGCACGACCTTCACGTCCACGTACCGGCGGGCGCGACGCCGAAGGACGGTCCGTCGGCCGGCATCACGATTGCAACGTCGATTGCCTCGGTACTGACGGCCATCAAAGTCGATCCTGCCGTCGCGATGACCGGAGAGATTACGCTCACGGGTCAGGTGCTGCCGATCGGGGGGCTCAAGGAGAAGGTTCTCGGCGCGAAGCGCGCCGGCATCACGAAGGTACTCTTCCCGAAGCGTAACGAGGTCGATCTCGACGACGTTCCCAAGGAAGTGCGCGACACGATGGAGCTGATACCTGTCGAGCAGCTTTCGGAAGTCTTCGAAATCGCACTCGGGAAGCGCGTCATCGCGCCGACGATCTTCGAGAGCGGCCGCCGCGCGAACAACGTCGTGCCGATGCACCGCAACGGTGCGGTGAAACGCAGTCGCATAGGACATCAGCGGCGAAAAGTGCGGCGCTAGCGCAGCAGGCGGCTAATGCCTGCCGAGCACCGTCGCGACGAGATCAAGAGCCGTCGCGGCGACGGATAAGCGACAGCAGGAGCACCAACGCTGCCGCGAGGACGACCGTCCACGCTGCCTGCACCTCCAGCGATCCGCGGAGCGGAAACAGCGTCGCAATGGCGATGCCCGCTAGAGCGCCGAGCAGCAGGGGCAGGCTTCGGAGAAGTATCGCCGGCGAGAACCGCTGCTTCGCGACGACGAAAAGATAGACGGCAATAAACGCGAGAGCGAGCGTGAGGGGGCCTGCCCGCGAGCCCAGGAAGCGCGACGCCGGAAGCCCCAAGATCAGCGCCGCGACGAAGGTCAGCCAGAGCACGTTTCTCGCAAAGCGTTCCGGCGGCAGCGTTTTCACTGGGGGCACGCTTGGCCGACCATTTGTTGCACGAGGTTCTGCGTCTGCGAGAACATCCATCCCGCCGCGAGGCTCGCAGCAGCGCAATATGCGCCTTCGGCGGGCTCTGGTACGGCGCACGGCGCGAGGACGTCGGCGATGAGCGCGCCAACGAGCATGTAGATCGCGAGGGCGGCGAGCAACGCCTGGAGACAATCCGAACCGCCCGCGGTCATCGGCTTTACGATGGGAATCTGTGGGCAGCCGTGCAGACAGTGGCCGCCGCCGCCTCCCGGCGGCTGGTACCAATACGCAGAGATCTTCGGGAAGGTCGTGTCCGCCGGCGTCATGGTCAGGACGCCGCGGGAGTCCAGCGCGTCTGACGAAACGGCGGATCCGGCCGCGGTCAGTGCGACCGTGCTCGAGCTCGGCGTGATGGTTGACTGGGCGTCACCGGCCGCGACCGAACCCGCCGATGCGACCGCCGAGACATTCGGCGTCGTCACCGTCGCAGTCTGGCCAGGTCCGATCCCTTGTGCCGTGAGCTCGCCGCTGCCGTCGAGGCTCCAGTTCATTTGCCCGATGAGCGTGTTGCTTGGGTCGTAGATCTCGGCATAGTTGCTCGCATCGTAAACGACGCACGTGACGCCGTCGTACACGACGCTCCTGCCCTGCGAGGTGCTTGCGGTCAGCTCGCTCGACGGGATGCGCTTGCTGCTCGGAAACGTTCCATCCGGGCGCGCTGCCGGGAAGCGTAGCGTCGGTCGCGTCGTGACGTGGCCTCGCGCAGGGTGCCTTCCGCGCCCTCCCAACGGAAGCGCGTTGCCGCCAAGGCGGCTGCTGCACGCCGGTAGGAGGAAGAGCCCCAGCGATGCGCCGAGCGCTTCGGCGCGAGTCAACGGACGCGAGCTGCGCATGTTCGACACCTCCCGAGAGTGTGTGCGCGAGCGCTGTTGCGTCTAACGGTACGGCGCTAGCT
>DATKRS010000006.1 GCA_035532035.1 Candidatus Dormiibacterota bacterium | reverse complement strand
GAGTTGTCGGCGACCGGTCGCGTCAGGCCGTAGCCCTTCGCGGTCAAGCGACCCGCCGCAACGCCGTGCTCCGTCAGCCACGCGACGACCGAGCGCGCGCGAGCCAGCGACAACCCGAGATTGTACTCGGCACCGCCCTGGTTGTCGGTGTGGCCGGCGATGATCCAGTGCGACGATGTCTCGCTCTTGATGACCTGGAGAATCTGGTCGAGCGACGAGAGGCTGTCGGCGCGCAACTTCGCCGATGCGGTATCGAAGTGGATGCCGTAGATGGCGACCGTTCCGCTTTGCGCGATTTGGCGCTTGAGATCTGCGACGGTTTCCTTGTGACGCTTGAGCTGGAAGTGCGCCATGCCGTGCTGCCCGGCGGGGAGGTCGAGCAGCTGCACGGCACTGTCGTAGCCGACGGCGCCTGCGTTGACCGAGACCAAGCCCGCAGGAACGTTGCGTAACCTGCAGTTACCATCGCTGGCGGTCGTTGCGGTAACGTCCGCGGCACTGACGTCGGCCTTGGCGATCGGCCTTTGCGTCGCCGCGTCGATGACGTTGCAGGAGATGCTGACGGCATAGCGCCACGGCTTCGGATTCACCAAGACGCGCACGAAGTTGACGGCGTAGCCATCGGCCATGCCGGTCGTCGGATCGTCGATGAGGAGATTCACCGTTCCCGATTTGAGAATCGGCCAGTATTCGGGCAGCAGCTCGAGCGTCAAGAGTTTTCCGATGGGACCGGTTTGATCGAGCTGGTTGACGGCGTCTTCGAAGTTTGGAATGCGCGTGCCGTTGAGCGTAATTTGGAAATGCGAGTGCAACGGCACCGGCTGAAAGTCGTCGAGGAATAGCTGGAAGAAGACGCGGCGAATCTTCGGCGGCAACGAGCCGACGGTGAGCGGAATCGCCTGCGGCAGGTTGTCGGGGCGCCGGCTGCAGCCGGAGTAGCCTTCCAGCGGATGCAGGGCTACCCCGTCTTTCGTGAGGACCCCCGTGCCGAGCTCGCTGCGATCGGTTCCCGGAGCGGAGCCAGGCCGCGAGGTGCAAATCCAACCATGCGAGGGCGTCGATTCGCCTGAGAACGGCGTAAAGTGCGCTGGCCATCCGAATCCGAGATTATCGATCGCTCCGGTTCGCACGAGCAGCTCGGCCTCGGGGCCGTTCTCCGTTCGCACGTATTCCTTCTCCCAACCCGACGGCAGGCCGGGAGGCGGCGTCGGCATCGTGGGTGACGGCGAGGGCGACTCCGACGGCAATTCTTCGGGCGAAGCACTGCTTTCGGGCGAAGCACTGCTTTCTGGCGAAGCACTGCTTTCGGGCGACGCGTTGGTCTCCGGCGACCCTGTCGGCGATTCTGCCGACGAGGCCTGCGCGACAATTTCCGTGGGGCTTGCCGACGGCGCGGCCGTACTTTGGGCCGATTTCGCACAGCCTGCAAGAGCTATCGACGCCACGGATATAGCGGCCAGGATCCATCGCGCGCGCACGTTAGAAGCGGGCAGCTTGGCATTCCATATCTCTCGCATCGCGTCTTCTTAAGCATTTCTGTTGATCAGAGGTTCGAACCTTCGATCTGCGGCGGTTCATGTTCGGCCACCCTGCGCAGTCGACGTGACGTCGATCGACTGCGTAATTGCCGGCGGTGTTTTGCCGTCGCTTTGAACGGACGTAGCCATGTCCATGCATGGCAGATTGTGGGTGACCGTACGCGCGATTGAATTGGTAAGCCGGCACCCCGCGTAGAGCGTTGGATTCAGCAGGAAGAGTTGCCCAAGGAAGGTCGCGGCCCAGGCGTTGCCGTCCGGCCCTCTGCGGTCGAGTTCACGCTAGCGTGAGCCGAAGGCATGACGTAACGGATCTGCGTTTATTTACCGGTCATCCACGCCAACGGGTCAGTCACGCAGGCGCTCGAAAAATAAGGCCGGCTGGTCGTTGTAGCTCGCGCTTTCAAATTGCGCGAACCCGCATTTCTGCGCGACCCGTATCGAGGCAGCGTTTTCCGGATCGATCATACATACCGTTCGCGCCGACGCAAGGTTAGCGTCCCCCCAGGCAATTGCCGCACCAACCGCCTCCGTTGCGTAGCCCTTGCCGTGCGCCGACGGAACGAGCGCCCAGCCTGCTTCCGGCACGTCGCGCATCGACTGCATAATCTCGCGCTTGAAATCCGCGAAGCCGACTTCACCCACGAAAGTGCCTGTCGATCGCTCTTCGATCGCCCAGTAGCCGAAGCCGAGCATCGCCCACAAGCCGGCGTAGCTCAGTATGCGCGCCCACGCTTGCGGACGCGTTGACGGACGGCCGCCGATATGCCTCACGACGATTTCATCGGCCCACATCGTAGCTGACGCTTCGTAGTCGTCAACTTCGTGGCGACGCAAGCGCAAGCGGGGCGTCACGATCGTCGGAGCTATCAACGCGCTCGATGACATCAACTCGCCATAAAGCGCGCGCGCGACCGCTCCTTGGATTTGCGCGCCTCTTCTTCGCGATTGCGCGAAGATGCGCCGCTCACGAGCGAACCGCGTAGGTCGGGTGCGCCCTTCGTGCGTGAGGAGTTTTCGCCGCGAGGAATTCCTAACAACCAGATGTTGACCAAGCCCCGACCCCTACTCTTTCTCAAACGAAGCAACCTCTTCTAATGAACGACGTCGCTCGGCCGCGCGACGCATAAGCGTGATGCGATGTGTACTGTTCATGCGCCGGCGACTGCCCCTACATCGCGCGCAGCGCCGGCAACACACTGCGCCGTGCCGCTGCTGCTGCCAGCAGCACGGCGATCGCGGTCGAAAGCACCGCGGCGGCTCCGAGGCCGAACACGTACGCCCATGGAATCGTCAGTGCGGCGGGCGGCGGGTCGAACACGCCGGTGAGCATCTTCACTAGCATCTGCGCGATCACGAGTCCGAGTAAGCTGCCCAGTACGCCGCCGAGGATTACGACGAAGCCTGCTTCGCTCCATAAGAACGCGCGCAGCTGCCGTGGATCGGCGCCGATGGCGGTGAGGATCGCAAAGAGCCTCCCGTGTTCGGCGAATCCAAGCGCGAGCAACAAGCCGGTTGCGCCTGCGATAAAGATCACCGCGAACGCCAGCTCGATCGCCGTTAGCCCGTGCAGATTGATCGAGGTCAAGCTCGAGCCGATCGAGCGCTGCGTTTGAAGGATCGTTTGGACTTGCGCACCCGCAAGCGGTGCGGCGATGCGCCGCGCTGCGGCCGCAACCGGTGCAATCGCCGACTCGCCGCGCACGCGCAAGAGCACGTCTTCGCCGCCGGAAGAGCCCGTCGCGCTTGCGACGTATGCTGCATTCGCCACCAGGAACGAGTCCTTCGGCGCGGTCGGAAACTCGCGCGTTACCCCGACGAACCGAAAGTGGACCGGCTCGTACTGATGCGTGCGTGCGTTCTGCAGCCGAAACACGACCGGATCGCCCAAGCGAAGTTGATAGGTTTGAACGGTTTCTTCGGAGACAAGCACACCGTCAGGGTGCGCTGCGAGCGTGGCGAGCGTTTGCGATGCGTTGTTGTTGCCGAAGAAGGCGTTCGACAGCGACGTCACTGATGCAATCGTCGCGGGGTCGATCCCGTAGAGATCCTGGAGATCGTTCCCGACGTACGCGAGGCGGTGCTGCATCGCAGCGGCGGCAGCGACCCCGTCGATGCTGCGCAGCCTCGACAGGATCGCTGAAGCGGGCGCGATCGGCGTGCCGAACACCGTTACGTCGCCACCGTTGGTCAGTTGTGCGTCGATGCGCGACTGCGCATTGTATGTGGAGTTGAATACCGCGGTGGACACGCCGAACGAAAAGGCGAGCACCACGATCAGAACCGCGCGCGCAAGCAGCGCGTGCTGGCGCGCCAAATATGCGGCCACCACGAAGCGCAGCTCGCGCGCGATGCCCTGCAACGCGAGCGCGACGATCGCGCGTCCAGCCGATAGAAACCAGCGCGTCACGCGCATGCTCAAAAGCGCTGCTCCGATCCAAAGCATCAGAGGCGCGAGAAATGCGTCGTAGTGCACGCTGGTCTGGGGTACGCCTTCGGGCGCGAGCACTATTTGATAGCCGCCGGCGGCCGTGCGCCAAAGGATGAGCACGGAAACGCCGATCAGGATGAGGTCCGGCCAGGCGCGTTGCCACATCGGTACCTGTGGCCGGCCGATCGACATGCGCGCCGCCGCAACCGTTGTTTGAAGCGATTGCGCCCATGCCGGCAGGATGATGACGGCAAGCGCTATGAAAAAGCCGAGCGCCGCAACCCCCCAGACGGCGACGCTTATAGTAACCGTGTGCTCGAGCGCGCCGTAAAATGCGAGGCCGACAAGCGCCCCGCCCACGCCGATTATCGAAGCCTCGAGCGCGCTCAACCCGACGATCTGCGCGTTTGTTGCGCCGCGCAGGCGCAGTAGTGCCTGTTCGTTTCTGCGCCGTGCCCCACCCGAAGCCGCGATTGCGAGCGTCAGAAGCACCGCGAGCACCGCGCCCGGTATACCGAGGAAGAGGAAGAGCACGCGCGCGTACAGCGCGTCGGCTTGCGCTCCCAGGAGCGCGGCAGCCAGATTGTCGCCGACCACGCCACTTCCGGCTATACGCGCTTCCATGCTGTGCGCTCTGCCGACCACGGCCGTGTACGCGGCGAGTGGATCCCCGGGCAGCGATTCGTGCGCGATTGCGACGTGGAACTGCTCGCGGATCGAATCCGGCCGAACCACGCGCTGGCGATCGAAGAGCGCGTGCCAGCGGGCTTCCGGGATCACGAGCACGTTGTCTGGTGGCGCCTGTGGCGCCGCACCGGGCGGCAGTCCGACGGCCTGGAAGAACGAATCGATGTGCGGCATGGAGATGACGCCGTCCGCGCGCACGCGCACCGGCGGCAAGCCGATGCGTTCGATAGAAATCGTATCTCCTGGACGGACGTGCAGGTTTGCCGCGGTCTGCGAGAAGACTAGAACGCCGCCCGACGCGCCGGTGAGCCGCGCGATTTCGCGCGGAAAGAGGCGTCTGTATCCGTTTTGCAGCCCCACGACTTTGCCGGTTCCCGTGGTTTGCACCGTCCCGCCCGATGCTGCTTGGAATCCGGCGACGTTCGCATACCAGACGCGTTCGAGCGCGCGATAGGCGGTCGCGTGTCCGATAGCGCTCACAATCGCGGCGGGATCGCTTCCCGGATTGCGCTGCACCTGCCAATCGACGGGAACCGCGGCAATCGCGTTGCTCGTGAGTGAGGCGGAGCTGCCCGAAATGAATGCGGTTATCGCGGCGAGCAGCGCGACGGCGAGCCCGATGCCCCCGACGGCGCCGAGCAGTCCTCCGCGAAGCGCGCGCACTGTTGCGCGCAGCCACATGCCGCTCACAAGCAATCCCTTCTCAAGTGCCCGCGCTCGATGCTCCAGCACGTCGGCAAGCGTTGCGCGACGTGCTGATCGTGCGTTGCCACTACCAACGCGGCTTGCGTCGACCGCAGCCACTCCAGCACGGTGTCGAACAGATGGTCTGCGGTTGGTCGATCGAGTTGCCCGGTCGGTTCGTCCGCCAAAAGCAGGGCGGGACGGCTCGCCAATGCGCGCGCAAAGCCGACGCGCGCGGCCTGTCCGCCGGAGAGCTCTTCGGGAAGTTTATCCGCGATTGCGGCCAGGCCAACGACCTCGAGGGCTTCCAGCGCGCGCTGCCGCGCTTGAGTAGAGCCCATGCGGTTGATGAGCAGCGGCACTTCGACGTTTTCGATCGCGCTCAGAGGCGCCAGTAGACTGGGCGTCTGAAAGACGAAGCCGATCTTCGCGGGGCGTAGCGCGAGGGATCCGTCCAAAGCCGGCCATGCGATCGTGCCGGTGCTCGGATGATCGATGCCGGCGAGCAGTTGCAAGAGTGTTGATTTTCCGCTGCCCGAAGGCCCAGTGAGCGCGATGCGTTCGCCGGGATGAATCTCGCACGTCGCGTGGGTGAGCGCCGCCACCTGGGTATCTCCGGAGCGATAGGTTCGCGAAACATTGACGGCGCGTACGAGCGGCTCATTCATCGACGCGCCCGTCACGCAAGCGCACGACGCGATCTGCCCATGCGGCGAGCGCCTCGCTGTGCGTTGCCAGAATCGTTGCGCCACCCTGGTTCTTACGGGCCGCGAGCAGCCCGAGAATCTGCTGCTCGGTTTGCGCGTCTACCTCGCCGGTTGGTTCGTCTGCAAGCACGACATCAGGGCGCGCTGCAAGCGCAACCGCTAATCCGGCGCGCGCCGCTTCACCGCCGGAGAGCTGGCCCAGGCGCGCGCCGGCACGCTGCTCCAGACCAACGTCGTGCACGATCTCTCTAGCTCGCGCAAGCCCATGCTTTCCGGCCAGGTGAAGTTGCAGCCGAACGTTTTCTTCCACGGTAAGATGCGGCAGGAGATTGTTGGATTGCAGCATGATGCCGAAGTGGCGCGCGCGCATCTGTGCCCGCACGGCCTCCGGGCGACGCGTCAGACGCGATCCGCTTACGGCGACATAGCCGCCGTCCGGTTCATCGAGGCCCGCGGCGCACGAGAGCAGCGTGGATTTGCCGCTTCCCGAGGGTCCCATGATCGCCACCGTTTCTCCCGCGCGAACCTGCAGGTTGACCCCGCGCAGGGCTAGCGTCTCTTCTTCGCCGCTGTGGTAGAACCGGTAGAGATCGTGTACTTCCAGAACGGGAGCGCTCATCACCATCTGAAGCTCCGGGAGATCCGTCGCCACTGATCGACGTTATCCGAACCGGCGGGCGCCCAGAGGTTCAATGCCACGGTTTGATTGCCGCGATGAAACAGGTAGGACTGGTTTTCGAGCGCAATGCGACGTCCCGTTACGGCACTCCGGTGCGATTGCGAGGCAAAGCTCGCCACTACTGCGAGGCCGCCCGGCAAGCGTTGCCGATGCACGCGTATCCCTCGAACATTGTGAAAGCTGCGAATCGCCGATGCGATCGCCGGATCGCCGGCGCTCGGCGTAGGCACAGACCGCGAAGTGTACGTCAGCAACTGCTCGCCGTCGAAATGCCACGTGAACGTGACGCCGTGCGGTGTCGTGCTGCGCGCCCATCCCTCTGGGAATAACAGGCGATATCCGTGTGCCGAGCGGTACAGGACGAATTGCTGAGTGTCGGGGATGTCGCCCGGCGGAGGCGACGCCACAGCCGTGATCCCGTTCGTAGAGGGTAGGGTCGCATGTGGCGTCGAGGCAGGATTCTGGTGAGTGCACCCGGCCACCAAGGCTACCATAGCAGTGCAAATGGCGATCGCTTGAATCTTCATCTCGTCCTCCTCGGCAAAGCATACCGGTGCTGAATGAACGCTACATGACGCACCGCCATGTTTTCCCGATGCCGGAGGTACGGGCATGATCGCGGCGCTCGTGCTTGCCGCCGCCGTCTCCGTTCCGCCGGTTCCGACCGCACGTCACGGACAATCCGCGCAGCTGCACCGTTCGAGCACGGCCTGCGATCCCGGCGCTCATGCAGTAGCGTGCGCTAACCAAACAAGCGCTTGATGTCTATCTCGACACTAGGAGGAGAGGCTCGGAGCAGATTGCGTGTTGGGTGTCAACGGCTGGCCCCGCTTGAAGGCCGGCGCACCGCCCGTAGTCTTAGCGCGGCTGGCAGGTGTCCCCCGGATTACCGTCCGGCATGAGGATCGCAATCGACGGCGGATTGTTCGAGCCGACGACGCCTGCCGCGTACGTCGCACGTTGTCCGTCGAGCGCAGCACCCTGGAAGGAAATCGTATCACCGTCGAGTGCATATGTGCCCTGGTTGCCGCCGACGTCGGTGTAGTTGCTCGCATCCACAATCGTGAAGTTCTCGCTCGCGGCCGCTTGCAGCTCGCCATCGCTGAGCGTTGAGCACTCATAGAGCCCCGTCGGAACTGTGCTCTGGGAATCCGACGATTGGCCGGAAGAACTCGCCGATTGAGCGGACGACCCATGGGAGGTGCAGCCGCTCACGAGCACCGCAACGACTAATCCCGCAAGCGCGGCATGCATTAGCCATTTCATATGAGATATTTTTCAGCGTTTCGGCACACTTTTCCTCGGGTGGCTCGGGCGCTGCGGCGCCACAGTGGTCACGTAGGCAATACTTTGCCGTAAATCCACATGGCGATCGTGCAGGCGGCGTGGCCCGGTGCTGCGCAAGTTACGCGCCGGCAACAACGACATCAGCGACAACTCCATCGCGTTCACGCCAACCTGCACAGCGCGGTGCCGCGGAGCCCGGGTGCGCCGTTTCGCCGATGCTCTAGCGCCTTCTCCCGGTGGTTTTCTTCGCCACCTTTTTCGCGACTTTCTTTGCCGCTTTACGCACTGGCGGCTTCGCAATTGCCTTCTTACGAGCGGGAGCGGCCTTGGCACGCCGTTTGCTCATCACGGCCTCCTTGAGCGCCTTCGCTGGCAAGAACTTGAAAACACGCTTTGCCGGAACTTTTACCGGTTGGCCGGTCGCCGGATTGCGCGCGATGCGAGCGGCACGATCCCGTACTTTGAACTGGCCGAATCCCGGAACCTTCACCGGTTCGCCACCCATGCAGGCATGGGCGATATCGTCGAAAATGCCGTCGACCAGAAGAACAGCCTCGTTCTTCTTCAGTTCAACTCGCTCCATGGCGGAGCGGACCAGATCTACTTTGTTCATCGGTTCCTTTCTATCTTACAAATAGGCACGCGCGGGCCCAACTGTCGCTTCATCTAATGCCCGGTCGCAAAAATCCTCTGTGGCTACAGGGTTTTCGCCGAATGCCCGCGGAGCCATTTGCCACGCCGGGAAGAATCGGGGAACCTCGTTCCTCGCCGATTCTCACGGGGTCTCTACGCTGTAGGCCTCCTCGATTTCATCGAAGGCAGAGCAAGGGAGACAACGATGGTTTCATTCTTGTCGAGCGGCACGGGGCGAGTGGTGCGTATCGTGGCCGGTCTGATTTTGATCGCGCTCGGATGGTGGATGCACACGACGGCGGGTACGGTAGTTGCAGTCGTCGGGCTCGTCCCGCTGCTGGCCGGGATCTTCGACGTCTGCCTCTTCGCTCCACTCTTCGGCTTGCCGTTGAGCGGAAAGCGGATCCGCAGTCATTGAGACCACAGGTCGTCATCCTCGGGGCCGGTTTCGCCGGTCATACCGCGGCCTTGCACCTTTCCCATTTGGTGAAGGGCTTGGCCGATGTCACCGTGGTTGCGCCGCGCAATCGCTTCACGTGGTTTCCGAGCCTCATCTGGGTGGGAATCGGGGCCATGCGGGAGGAGGAGGTCGTCTTCAGCCTCGCGCCGGTTTACGAGCGCCTTGGGATCGCGTACGTCGACGGACGTGCGACCACTGTGAACCTCGACGCACAAACGGTAACGGTGCAGACGCCGACCGCTGAGAACCGGGCGATTCGATACGACTTTCTCCTCAACGCGACCGGTCCGTACCTCAACTTCGAGGCCACGCCGGGACTCGGGCCGAGTGCCGGCACCACGGCGAGCGTCTGCTCCGTCGAACACGCCGTCGATGCTCGCAAGAAGTATCTCGAGATCGTCAAGGATCTCAAGAGCGGAAAGCACCGGCGGTTGGTTGTCGGCGTCGGGCACGCGACAGCGACTTGCGAAGGCGCCGCCTTCGAGTACCTGATGAACGTCGATGCCGACCTGCGCGCGCGCGGGGTGCGCGATAACGCGGAGCTGGTGTGGTTGAGCAACGAGCCGGAGCCCGGAGACTTCGGGGTTGACGGTATCGAAGCGCGTAAGCGCGGCATTCTGGTGACGGGCGCCGGAATGGTTCGCATGCTGCTCGACGAGGCGTCGGTGCGTCAGATCATCGGCGCCGGCGTCACGGCGGTGGCATCGGGGGAGATCTCCTACGAACAGATCGGAGAGGATCCCGCGACGCTCGCCTACGACTTCGCGATGCTCATTCCACAGTTCCGCGGTATCCCGTTGCAGTATGTCGGCGGCGATGGCACTGACATGACGGCGAAGATGACGATGCCCAACGGATTCATGCGCGTCGACGCCGACTATACCCCGAAGACCTACGATCGCTATGCGGGTAGCGATTGGCCGGCGCTCTATCGTTCGCCACACTACGCGAACGTCTATGCGGCCGGCATCGCCTTTGCACCGCCGCATCCGATGTCGAAGGGGAAAAAGACGGCCAGCGGCATGAGCGTGATCGCCATGGCGCCGCGCACCGGCATGGCGTCCGGCATCATGGGGCGCACGGTGGCGTACAATATCGCCGATCAGGTCGCCGGGCGCGAACCCAGCCATCGTGCGCCGATGAGCGCGATGCCCGCCGCGTGCATCGCCTCGATGGGCAAATCGATTTGGACCGGTTCCGCGGCCTCGATCATCATGGTCCCCGTCGCCCGCGATTACGCAACCTATCCGGGCTACGGACGCGATCTGCGCCTATGCGATCTCGACGTCGGGCGCAGCGGCGCCTGGACGAAGCGTTTGCTGCACTCCGCATTCATGTGGAAACTGCAAGCCAAGCCGGGCTGGCGGATGATTCCGGAGTAAGTACGATGGGACGTTTTTGGCGCGGATTTCTGCCCTTTCAACTCTGGCGCTTCTTGGTGATCAACACCAAGATGTACCTGATCGCGAAAGGCGTCATCGGGCCCCGGCACACGTGACTCGCAGCCGCTAGCGGCGCTTGAACATCACCGCGTCCAACGAGTACGCTCCCGGGCCGGCGACGAGCAGGCAGAGCAATACGACGAGATAGACGAGCGGCACTTCGAACGCGGCCCGCCCCCCGACGAAGTGGCCTCCGGCCGGTAGATGGAACTTGAGGATCGCGACGATCATGTCTATCGAGAGGACGACCGCGACGAGCGGGGTGAGCACGCCGAGTATGAGCGCCGCTCCGCCGAGAAGCTCGGCAAACGTCACGACGGCTTGGAGCCACGAGGGTGCAAAGCCATGCGGCCCCATCCACGACGCCGCTCCCGCCGGCAGCTTCAGCATAGCGTGAAAGATGAACGCGAGCCCGACGATCGCGCGAATCGCAAGGAACGCGATGCTCGCGCGCGTTCCCATTAGAGCCGGGCTCTTGGCGTCGCCGTCTCTTGCGGCAGCGGCGACGGCACGAGGCCGGACTGCTGGACGATTTGACCGTTGATGCTCGTCGTCGACCACAACGCCGTCGACGACGTTTCGATCAGCGCGGTGCTCGCGCCCGACCACATGTCGCGCTTACCCGACGCGAGCTCGAACGGCTGATTCCCATGCGTTCCGTCGACGAGCTGGCGCACGAGGGCGATGAGCACGCCGTTGCTCTGCGTCACGGAATCGACCGAAGTCGTGCACTTCGTGAGCGTTATGCTGGACGACGCGCTCTTGAGCGACGTCACGACCTGGTCGCGCGAGTACGTTTGGCCTTCGACGTGGGCCGTGAAGCTCGGGCTCAGCGTGCGCGCGAAATCGGCAAAATCGCCACGAAGGAGGTCCACACATTGGGCATCGTACGCCGCTTGAACGCGCGACGTCGATGCGCCGGCGGCCTGCGACGCCTGCCCCGTGCCGGATGCGAGAAGGAGCACCGCAACCGCGCCGGTGAGACGCCCGAGTTCCATGCCGCATAGTTTGCACGGCGGTGCGAAAACCTCCGCTCGCGAAGGAAGCGCCGTCATGGGCCTTTCGGCGCGTCTTCGGCACGTTGCAAGTGCGCTCGTCATCGGCTCGCTTGCTGCGTGCGCGGGGCAGCTGAAACCGAGCCCGGCTCCGGTGCGGGTTCCCACGCTTGCCGACCTCGGCGCGCTGAAATGGCGCTGGATAGGGCCCGCGCAGATGGGCGGCCGTCTCGACGTCGTCGCAGGCGTCGCGGGCGATCCACGGACGATCTATCTGGGCCACTCCTCTGGAGGGCTCTACAAGTCGACCGACGCCGGTGCGAGCTTCGCGCCGATCTTCCACGAGGGTGCATCGTCGGCGATCGGCGCGCTCGCCGTCGCGCCCTCGAACCCGAACGTGCTCTACGCGGGCACCGGCGAAGGCTTCCCGCGTAACACCGCATCCCCGGGCGACGGCGTCTTCGTTTCGACGAACGCGGGCAAGAGCTGGCACTTCTCCGGACTGCGATCGAGCGCGCACATCGCGAAGATCGCCGTCGATCCGCGCGACGCGGACGTCGCAATCGTCGCGGCGCTCGGGCCGGAGTGGGAGCCGGGTGGCGAGCGCGGACTCTACCGCACCGCCGACGGCGGCAAGACGTGGCGGCAGGTTCTTTACGTGAACGCGACGACCGGAGGGAGCGACGTCGTCTTCGATCCGCAGGATCCCAGCATCGTCTACGCCGGAACCTTCGATTTCCTACGCCGGCCGTGGACGTTTCGCGGTGGCGGCGTGGGAAGCGGTCTCTACCGCTCCAGCGACAACGGACGCACCTGGCGGCGTTTGACGGATCCGGCGTTGCATGACGGCCTTCCCAGCGGGATCATCAACCGCGTCGGCGTCGCGCTCTGCTACGCGCATCCGAGCGTCGTCTACGCGCTCGTGCCGACGAAAACGGGGCTCCTCTATCGCTCGAGCGATGGCGGTGCGCATTGGACGCCGGCGAATGCGAACGCCGAGCTGGATTTCCGGCCCTTCTACTTTTCACAAGTGCGCGTCGATCCGCGCAATCCGCAACGCGTGTACGTCGTCACGGGCGAGAACCAAGTCTCGAGCAACGGCGGAAAGACCTTCGCCCGTTTCGGCGGCGGCGGCGACAATCACGATCTCTGGATCGACCCGACCGATCCGCAGCGCATGCTCGCCGGAAGCGACATGGGTTTCGACTTCTCCGTCAACGGCGGTGCCACGTGGACGTATGACAACGTCGTTCCGTTCGCCCAAGTCTATCGCGTCGGGTACGATCTCGACGTGCCGTACCACATCATGGGTGGGATGCAAGATCACGAAGTGTGGTGGGGCCCGAACACGCTCTGGAACGACGGCGAGTACGGCGGCGTCCCGGGCGGCGCGTGGCGCAACATCTCCGATTGGGGCGACGGCCAATACGCGATCGCCGACCCGCGCGACCCCGACATCCTCTACGAAGACACGCACTTCGGTGATCTCGTTCGGCGCGACCTGCGCACCGGTGAGGCGAGGTACATTTCGCCCCAGCCGTCGATCACGTTCGGCACAGGTGTTAGCGCATACCGGTATCGCTTCAACTGGAGCGCGCCGCTCTATCTCTCTCCCCACGACCCAAACGTGCTCTACTTCGGCGGCAACGTGCTCTTCAAGACCACCGACGGCGGCGCGACGTGGAGCGTCGCGAGCCCGGATCTTTCGCAACCCTGCGACGCGCGGTGGCTCGGCCCGAGCGGAGGACCGATCTCACGCGACGACACGAACGCCGAAGCCTACTGCACGATCTACGCGATCGCGGAGGATGGCGTAGATGCAAACACGCTGTGGGCCGGTACCGATAACGGCAACCTTTGGATAACGCGCGACGGCGGCGCGCACTGGGCTAATCTCGACGCCGCCATCCCGAACCTGCCGCGCCAAGCCGTCGTCTCGTCGATCGACGCGTCACGCGTGACGCCGGGCGTGGCCTACGTCTCGTTCGATCGCCACGGCTTCGGCGACGAGCGCCCTCACGTCTACTTCACGGCGAATTATGGGCGCACGTGGACGGATATCTCGCGCGGGTTGCCGAGCTACGTGCACGTCGTGCGCGAGGATCCGCGCCAGACGAATCTTCTCTTCGCCGGAACGGAGCAAGGCATCTGGACGTCGTTCGACCGCGGAGCCCATTGGCTGAGCCTCATGCTTTCGATGCCGGCGGTGCCGATCTACGATCTGAAAATCCAGCCTGCCTTCAACGACCTGATTCTCGGAACGCACGGCCGCGGGTTCTACGTTCTCGACGATCTGACGCCGCTGGAACACCTCGCGCAGCATCCCGCGAGCGCGCCGGCACTCTATCCGCCGATGCCTGCATGGCGGTACGTCCCGCGCCCGAGCTACGAATCCGGACGCAATGCCTTCGTCTCCGACAACAAGCCCTACGGGGCATTGATCTCCTACTATCTACCGGCGCCCGCGAAGGGGAAGAAGCCGCCGCGCGTCACCCTGCAGATTCTCAGTCGCAGCGGCGCGCTCGTCCGCACGCTCGACCCGACGGTGAAGCCCGGCATCAATCGCGTGGTCTGGGACTTGCGCGCGGACCCGCCGGGCGGCGCGCATGCCGTCCAGGACACGCGCACGTACTACGTCTTCTACCTTCTCCACATCTCTGGTCCGCAAGTGCTGCCCGGAACGTACGCGGTGCGGATCCAGGTCGGGAACGTGGTCGAAGAGCGCGCGCTCGACGTGAGGCTCGACCCCGCGTCGCACGCATCAGCAAGCGTCTTGCAGGCGCAGTACGACGCGCTCGAGCGTCTCGCGCAGATGCAGGAGAGCGGCGAAGCCGAGCTCGCGATCATCGCGTCGCTCGACCGGCAAATCGGTGCAGCCAACCCTCGCGCGAACGCGCCGCTCAAGCGTACGCTCTCGACCTACCGGGGCGAGCTCGACGCAGCGGCAAACGCGCTACGCAACGGCAACGGAAGCCAGAATAGCGGTTACAAGCATCCCGCGGAGTTGATCGACGCAATCGCCTATCAGCGGCACATTCTTCCGACGTACCTGGGGCCGCCCACGCAGGTGCAGCAAGACCTCATCGACGCCTACGACCGCCGGACGCAGACGATGGCAGCACGCACCCACGCGCTCTTTACGAGCGGCCTTGCTTCGGTGAACGCGCAGCTCGTGCGCGCGAAGCTCGCGCCGCTGCGCGCGGCAGTGCTACCTCGGCGCCGGAGTAACGGGCGGGATCATCGTCGGCGTCGGTGACGGGTAAGCCTAGACCGCCTGCTCCTCGGTCAGCACGCGCTCTATTGCGGCATCGACCCGTTCGAGCCCGGCGCCGCCCGCTTGAAAGTGCCGTAGCTCGTGCTTACGGTTGAATACGTAGAGCGCAGGCACGAACGCGTTTTGAAAACGGCTGACGATTGCATGCTCGTTGTCGATCGCGCAGGGTTGGGTGAGGTGCATGTTCCCCGTTGCGTCGCGGCGCACGGCTTCGACGTCGAGCTCCTCCGGCGAGCGCGGTTGGTGGACTGCGACGAACGCGACGCCTTGCCCGGCGAACTTCTCACGCAGCGCCGCGACGGGCTCGGCGATCTCGTGGCAGAGATAGCACGAGATCGACCAAAAGAACACGACAACCGGAAGGCCCGCGAGTTGTTCGGCGGAAGGCTCGCCGTTCGCCCAAGCAGCGGCTCCCTCCAGCGAAGGAAGGGGAGCGCGCATGCGAAGCGGCATCGCCGTTATCCGACGCTGAGCAGTGCTTGGCCGGGCTTCCACTCCGCCGCACACAGGCCGCCGGCTTGCAGCGCTTGTAAAACGCGCAGCGTCTCTTCGACGCTGCGTCCGACGTTGTCGGCGGTCACGACCGTGTAGCGAAGAACGCCGTCCGGGTCGATGATGAAGAGCCCGCGCTGGGCCGCGCCGCTGCTCTCGTCGAGCACGCCGTACGCGCGCGCGACTTCTTTGGTGTAGTCGGCGACGAGTGGATACTTCGTTCCCGCGATGCCGTTCTTGTCACGCGGCGTGTTCAGCCATGCCCAGTGGCTATGGATCGAGTCGGTCGAGCAGCCGAGAACCTCGGCGTCGAGCTCCCTGATTTCATCGTACCGATCCGAGAGCGCCGTGATCTCGGTTGGGCAGACAAACGTGAAATCCAAGGGGTAGAAAAAGAAGATGAGCCACGTGCCTCGATAGTCCGCGAGCGAGAGCTCCTTGCCGAGGTTCCTTGCGCTCGTCGCATCCTTCGTGCTCTGCAATCTGAAATCGGGAGCTGGTTTTCCGACCTGAGCCAACATCGTCTACGAGTACCCTTCCTCCGCCGTCTTACGCGGGCGGACCCCTACTCTAGCGCAGGGTTGTTCGAAATGAAAACGACTTTCATCTTAAAGCCCCGGCCGGGGGATTCCCCTGCGGCGCTCCCTAACCGTTCGTCCATGGAGTCGAATGCGCTCGAGAGCGTTTCGCGCGAGAAAGCCGCGCACGACCAGCAGCCGCCGCAGGCGCTCGTCGAGTTCATGTCGCGCGATTGGATCGAGCAGCCCGTCCCGCACGATGCGCATCCGCAACTCCCACGCTTGCGCGAGCGACGCGCGGCACTGTCGCGCGCATTTCCCGGCATCTATTTGCTGCTCCCGGCCGGCTACGAACACGTCCGTGCCAATGACACATCCTTTCGCTTTCGGCCGTCGAGTGCGTTTGCGTACTTCATGGGCGACGGCGAGCCGGGCGCGCTGCTCGTCTTCGAGCCGGAGGGCGCCGGGCATCGCACGCATCTCTTCGTACCGGAGCACAACCGCGGAACGGCCGCGGGATTTACCGACCGCGCGCGAGGCGAGCTGTGGGTTGGGCGACACCGTGGGGTCGAGGAGTGCCACGCATTCTACGGCGTCGATCGCTGCGAAGCGCTGGCCGCCATGGAAAGCTACCTCGAGACATTGGTCTCGCAAGCGCACCCGGTACGCGTGCTGCGCGGATCCAACGCTGAGATCGACGCGCGATTCGAGCAACGTGACGCCGACGCAGCGTTCGCGACCCACCTCTCGGAGATGCGCCTTCGCAAGGACGACTACGAAATCGGCGAGTTGCGCAAAGCGGTCGAAATCACGAAGCGCGCCTTTGAAGACGTTATTCGCGGCCTCCCGGCGATGAAGACGGAACGCGAGGTCGAGGCGGCGTTCTGGAGCCGGGCACGCATCGAGGCAAACGACGTCGGGTATCTCACCATCGCCGCTTCAGGCCCGCACGCCTGCACGCTGCATTGGAGCCGCAACGACGGGGCGCTCGAGCGCGGAAGCCTGCTCTTGCTCGACGCCGGCGTGGAGTGCGATTCGCTCTACACAGCCGACGTGACGCGCACGCTTCCCATCGGCGGCCGCTTTTCACCCGAGCAGCGCACCGTGTACGATCTCGTCTTCGACGCGCAGAGAGCGGCCATGGAAGCATGCGTCGCCGGTAACGATTTTCTCGAGCCGAACCGCCGTGCGATGCGCGTGCTCGCCCAGGGTCTCATCGAGCTGAAGGTACTGCGCTGCACGCTCGACGAGGCGCTCGATCCCGACAGGCAGTACCACCGGCGTTATACCTTGCACAACGTGAGCCACATGCTCGGCCTCGACGTCCACGACTGCGCACAGGCGCGCGCGGAACAGTACAAATACGGAAGACTCGAGCCCGGCACGGTGCTCACGGTCGAGCCGGGACTCTATTTCCAACCGGACGACGCAACCGTTCCCGAGGCGCTGCGCGGCATCGGGGTTCGCATCGAGGACGACGTCGTCGTCACGAGCGAGGCGCCCGAGAACCTCTCCGCAATCCTTCCGTCGACCGCTGCGGGCGTCGAGGGATGGATGCGGCAGCT
>DATKRS010000005.1 GCA_035532035.1 Candidatus Dormiibacterota bacterium | reverse complement strand
GCTCCGGCGTCGCGCCGTCGAGCATCTTCGCGATCGACTCCTGATCCTCGGGCGCAATCTGCGTGAAGGCAACGCCGTGCGCGTAGCGCTTCGTCGCCGCCTCGAAGAACGAAAGGACGACGCGTCCGCGCGCGAGCGCCTCGCGCCCGCCCTTCGGCAACGTGAAGCGCAGCAGAATGCTCTGGCCTGCCGGAAGGTCCGTATTCATCGCCATGCGCACGCCGCCGGGGCTCAGATCGAGCGCGGTCGCGTCGAGCACCAACTCGTCACCGGGAACGATGACCGTTATGGGAAAGTCGACGGGCGCACGTCGAAAATGCCGGCGATTGGGGCTTTCATGCTGTTTTGCCACTGCGCGCAAGGTTCTCGTTTGAGCGCGCTGCCCCTTGCCGTCTATCCTTCGACGACGGCGCGCGCCGCGCACAGCGCACCCAGGGCGCCGTGCGCGAAGCTCGTCCCGCCCTGGAGATAGATCTCGTACGGCGAGCGCATCGGCGCATCGCACGAAAGCTCGATCGTCGCACCCGGCACGAAGGCGCCGCCCGACATGACGACCGGAACCGCGTAGCCGGGAACGGCTCCCGGCTCCGGACGAAAGCGCGCATTGAGCGGCATCGCCGCTTGCAGCCCCGCGGCAAAGCGCAGGAGCAGCTCCGGCGTTCCCAGCCGGATCGCCTGGACGATGTCGGTGCGCAGCGCACCCGGCGCGGGATCGACGTCGAAGCCTAGCTCGCAGAAGAGCGCTGCGGCAAAATCGAGACTGCGCAGCGTCTGCTCGACCACGAGCGGCGCCTGAAAGAGCCCTTGCACGAAGGCGCGCCCGAAGCCGTAACTCGGGCCGAGGCGGTCGCCCAAACCGGGGGCGTAGAGCCGCGCCGCCACGCGCTCGACGAGATCGGCGCGACCCGCGACGTAGCCGCCGCCCGGTGCGAGGCCGCCGCCGAGATTCTTGATGAGCGATCCCATGACGAGGTCGGCGCCGTCGTGCGTCGGTTCGCGCGTCTCGACGAGCTCACCGTAGCAGTCGTCGACGAGCACGAGCGTCTGCGGCGCCGCACGCTTGACCGCAGCGCACGCCTGCGCGCACGCGTCGACGCCGAGCGAGGGCCGCGGCGCATACCCGCGCGAGCGTTGAACGAAGACGGCGGCGACGCGCTCCCGCCCAACCGCCGCAGCGACCGCTTCGAGATCGACGGCTCCCGCGCGCAGGGGGATCTCCGCGTAGCGCACTCCCTGCTCGACCAATGCATGCGGCGCATCGGCGATCGCGTTGCGCAGCGTGTCGTACGGCGGGCCGGTGATCGAGAGAAGCAGCTCGCCCGGCGCGACGCACGCGCCAATCGCCGCAATGATCGCGTGCGTGCCGCTGACGATCGAGATGCGTGCGAGCGCACGCTCTGCGCCGAAGATGCGCGCGAGCAGCGACTCGTACCGCTCTCGCGCCGCGTCGTCGTAGCCGTAGCCGGCGGTCGCGGCGAGATCGCTCTCGGCGATGCCTTCGTCGGCGAAGGCACGGAGCACGCTCGCAGCGACGTGCTCTTGGGCGGGATACCGCAGATCCACGATGCGTGCCTGCGCGGTGCGCGCCGCATCGCGCACGCGGCCGCCGATGCCGAACGCGTCGCAGAGCAGAGCGGCGTTCACGCGTTCCCGTACCGCTTCTCGTACGCGCGCACGAAGGGAAGGTAGATGAGCGTTGCGACGGCGAGGTTCACGAGCACGAGCAGCGGTGCGCGCGGGTCGAGCGTCGCGAGATAGGTGGAGATCGGCGCCGGAACGAGCGTCGGAACGTAGAACGCCGGGCGCGCCACGAAGCCGAGCGCGATTGCGGCGTACGTGATGCCGGCGAGCACGAGCGGAGCGGCCACGAACGGCGCGACGAAGAACGGGTTGAGCACGACGGGTAAGCCGAAGAGCAGCGGTTCGTTGACGTTGGCCGCCGCAGGCAGGAGCACCGCTCGCCCCAGGCGCCGTAGGCGCGTGACGCGCGAAACCGCGAGAAGCAGCGCGAGCGGAAGCGTCGCGCCGGATCCGCCGGGATAGACGAAGAGAAAGAGCGACGCGACCACGAGATGCGGCAGCGCGTGGTGCGCGGAGTAGGCCGCCGTGTTCTGCATCTGCATCGTCAGATAGACCGGCGTCAGCACGGCGGCGAACATGGCCGGCCCGTGCACGCCGATGCACCAGAGCAACGACTGCGCCGCAACGATCGCGAGAAGCGCCGGAAAGGAATCGCCCAGGCGCGCCATCGGCTGCAGTGCAAGCGCGATAGCGTGCGAGACGTCGACGTGCGCGCCGAAGACGACGGCCGCCAGCAGCGCGAGGGCGATCGCCGCGCCGAGCGAGCGGCGCGAGAGCGCGATGCCGGCGCCGACGACCGCGGTTGCGAGCAGCGCGAGAAAGATGCCGGTCGTGCCGAGCAGGCGCAGATAGGTGAGCAGATCCGGCCCGAACGGCCGCGGCGCGATGAGCGCGAAGGCAGCAGCGGACGCGAGTACCACGACCGCAGGGTGATAGTGCGCGCGCCGCGCGAGGGCGAACGGGGTAGAGAGCGCGAGCGCGCAGGACATGACGCCGAAGGCCGGCAGAAACGCTGCCGGAAGGCCGACGAAGAAGAACAGCACCGCGCACGCGACGATCAGCGCGCCGAAGCCCCACGTAAACCCGTCGCGCACGGCGAGGAGAAACGGCGCTTGTGCAACGCGCTCGAGCGCCGGCCCTAGGCTAGAGGCGCCGAACCACGGCTTCCACGCGACCGACGATCTCGACATCGCTCGCGTAGATTGGCTCCATCGCGCGATTCTCCGGCTGCAGCCGCACGCGGCCGCTCTCCTTGAAAAAGCGCTTGACGGTCGCTTCTCCCTCGAGCATTGCGACGACGATCTCGCCGTTACGGGCGGTCTTCTGCGGCCGCACCATGATGAGATCGCCGTCCAAGATCGCGGCCTCGATCATCGAGTCGCCCTGCACGCGCAGCATGAACGACTCCGAGCCGCGGGGCACGAAATCGCCCGAGAGCACGAACTCGCCCTCGAGGTTCTCCTGGGCGGTGATCGGAACGCCCGCGGCCACCTTGCCGACGATCGGCATGACGATCGCTTCGGCCAAGGCCGAAGAGCCGGGGCTCGAGCGCAGGGCTCGGGGCTTGGTCGGGTCGCGCGAGATGAGCCCGCGCTTCTCGAGCGCCTTGAGGTGGGCGTGAATCGTGGAGGAGGACGAGAGGCCGACGCGCTCGCCGATCTCGCGTACTGAGGGCGGGTAGCCGTGTTCCACCGTGAAGCGCCGGATGACGTCCAGGATGTGCTGCTGCCGCTCCGTCGCAGGCTTCTCCATGGCCGGTTTCTCGGTCATGGCCCCTACGATAGCACAAGCAGGCCCGTCGTTGCAAACGTACGTTCGCGCGAACACGGGTGCGTCCAACGCCAGCCAGCTTGACAGCTGCCGGAGAGGGCATGCTAGAATGTAGTGGACGAACAGGCGTTTGGCCCGACATATGGGTACGTTTGGGTGCGAACGGAAGTTCGGCCCAAGATAGCGGAAAGGAGCCTTTGGAGATGCGGACGCGCAAACGGGTGAGCTTGGTCCCGGCAATAGCGCTGGCAGCGCTGAGCCTGTCGGTGACGCTCCCGGCGCTCTCGAGTGTCCGGCTCTACGCGGCCACGCCCCAGCGCTCGACCTTCGTCACGGTTCGCTCCGGCGACACCCTCTGGTCTATCGCAGCAGCCCACACGGCGGCCGACGGCAGCATCGAGTCGACGATCGATCGGATCAACGCGGTCAACCACCTCGGGACGGCTCCCCTCCAGCCGGGCGAGCGCCTGCGCATCCCGCTCTAAATCTTTCCTAGCACAGCGCTAAAGGGGCCGCGTGATACGCCGCGGCTCCTTTTTTATTCCTACGTTTGACCTAATCGGCACCACGGACCAGCGCACCGGATGCGAGCAAACATTCACGTTCGACGGGACCGAAGCGAAGACGCTCGACGAGTTCCCGCCTGCCCCTTAGGCGGATTCGTCGAGGCCTTCGAAAGCCGCGCGGACTTCGAATACGAGCCAGGGCAGCGCGGCACTCGCGAAGCGCTCGCTCTCACTGAATGCGCGTTCGCTATCGCCCTCGAGCGCGCGTATCGTTCTTGTCTGCGGATCCACATCGAGCACGAGAAGGCATCCGTGCGAGCGATAGACCGCGCTCTTTCGGCTGAGCACGGAGTGCTTGTCTTTCGGCGAGCGCACCTCGACAGCGACGTCGGGCGCGAATGGCGGCATTTCGCGTTCTTCGGTCGACAGCGGCGCCAGGCGTTCGTTCGAGACGAACGAGACGTCGGGTACGAGTTCCGAGCGCCCCGACTCGAGAAGACACCGCCACTCTGTCGCAACCTTTCCGCGTCCCTGCGCACACCGGCGCAGAATCATGCCAAGCGTCAGTTGGACGGTTGCGTGCCGCAGTTTCGGGCTCACCTTGCGCACCCGAACGCCATCGATGAGCTCCGGCTCCTGGATCTCCGAGAGGACCTCCGCCGCAAACATTGCACGCCATTCTAGCACGCGCGTGGGCAACCGCGGCAAGATCGCTCAGTGGTGGAAGAGTACCGCGAGGATGATCGTGACCCAAGAGCTTGCCGTCAGTCCCGCGAGGATATTGAACTTCGAATCGATCTTGCGGTCGAGCGCATCGCTGCGTAGGTCGATCTTTCGATCCAAACCGTCAAGGCGTCCGTCCATGGAGTTCAGTCGCCCGTCCATGGAGTTCAAGCGCGCGTCCATCGAATCCAGTCGCCCGTCCATCGAATCCAGACGCCCGTCCATGGAGTTCAGACGCCCGTCCATGGAGTTTAGTCGCCCGTCCATGGAGTTTAGTCTATCGGCTGTCTGCTCGTACGCGCCCTCCAGGCGCGCCATGCGTATGTCCATCGGCTGAACCAACCTCGTCCTCCTCGGCAGTATATCACAGCCGCTCTATCACGCGCGTGCGCGACAGCGGCAAGACTGTCGCAGAGCTACCGATGAACGAGCACCGCCAGAATGATCGTGACCCAAGAGCTTGCCATCAGTCCCGTGAGGATATTGAACTTCGAATCGAGCTTGCGGTCGAGCGCGCCGCATCGCGTGTCGATCTTACGGTCGAGTGCGTCGTACTTGCGGTCAAGAGCATCGTACCGCGTATCGATCTTGCGATCGAGCGCCTCGTATCGCGCGTCGATCTTCTGATCCAAGCCGTCGAGCCGCGCATCGATGGAATCCAGTCGCCCGTCCATCGAATCCAGGCGCCCGTCCATCGAGTTCAAGCGCTCGCCCATGGAGTTTAGTCGCCCGTCCATGGAGTTTAGTCTATCGGCTGTCTGCTCGTACGCGCCCTCCAGGCGCGCCATGCGTATGTCCATCGGCTGAACCAACCTCGTCCTCCTCGGCAGTATATCACGGCCGCTCTATCACGCGCGTGCGCGAGAGCGGCAAGACTGTCGAAGAGCTAAGCGTTACCGCTTCTCGATAGTGATAACGCTGTGGTCGGCGTGCTCGTCGAGAAAGGCGAGGCCTTCACTCATCCAATGATCGAGGCCGCCGCCCGAGTGTCGCGCGACCTCGCGCGCGATATGCGCGCGATCTTTGAGCCATGCCAGCTCCGCGCGCGTGGTCGTCGGATAGATTGCCTTGTTGCAATCTTCGCAGTAGTAGCCGTAGCGCGTCACGCTAGCGATGGAAGAGCACGGCCAGGATGATTGTGATCCAGGAGCTTGCGAGCATTCCCGCCAGGAGATTGAACTTCACGTCGATCTTGTGGTCGAGCGCGCCGTACCGGGTATCGATCTTGTGGTCGAGCGCGTCGTACCGGGTGTCGATCTTGCCGTCGATGGAACTGAGGCGCCCGTCCATCGAGTTCAGTCGATCGGCAGTCTGTTCGTAAGCGCCCTCTAAGCGCGACATGCGTGTCTCCATCAACTGAACCACCCTCGTTCTCCTCGGCAGTATATCACAGCTGCCTTTCACGCCGAACCGTAGCGATCGCAAGGGCGCGTGGCTCTCGCGCGGCACGATGAAGGCCCCGAGCGATTGCTCGGGGCCTTCGGGTTTCGCGTTTTCAGTCGCTTACCGTTTGCGACTCCGCATCAGGCTTAGAGGTGAATCTGCGCCTGGATGTAGAGGTTGAACGGCAGGTATCCGCTGGAGCCCACGTTGTTCGTGGCGTTCGGAGCGTACGACTGCAGTTCCCACGGAAGCGGGGTCACGCCGTTCGTCGCGGCGTTCGGGCTGTCGCCAACGTACCACCCTTCGCCCGGCACGCCACCGACGTAGTTGCCGTTCGGGAAGTAGCCGCAGGTGTGGACGCCTGCCGGAGCGGCAGTGGTCCACGGCTCATGCGTCCCGCCGAAGCAGGTGTGCCAGAGCGATGCGGCCGTCAACGTCAGACGGATCTTCGGCGAGAGGTCGTAGGTCGCCTGAATGTTGCCGACCACGATGCTCGGCTCCTGATAGGCTCCGATTCCCGCAAACTTGCCGGTCTGCGGATTCGGGACGTACAGGTAACCCCACGGCGAGATGCCGGCGATACCGGCCGTCGTGTAGTCGCAGGAGTACGGGCTGTTCGTGGTTGCCGTGTTCGTGCCCGCAGGGCTTTGGTTCACGGGGCACGACAGCGGGTCGATGCCCTGAGCGTCCATCGGCGATCCGTAGTAGACGCCCGCCTGATACTGCAAGCTTGGCGTGATGGCGAGTTTGCCCATGCGCCAGTTGAGGATCAGGTTGGCGACATACGGCGACGAGTAACTCGTCGCGTAGACGCCGTTTGCCGATCCGAAGTAGAGCGGCTGCGCCAGCTGCGAAGCTTGGTACCAACCGTTCGGATCGATATACGGCTGCGCCGACATCGTGTAGTACGGGTTGAGGATGGTATTCGACGCGGCGCCCGTGCACGCCGATGCAAAGCCGGCCGTGTAGCACGGTGCGGCACCGCCTGCGGTCTGGAGGTTCGGGTAGTTCTTGTTACAGAACGCCGTATTCGCCGCGTAGTACGCGCCGGTGTAGCAGTTGAAGGCGCCGATCGCCGAGTTATACTGCTGCGCCTGGTCTTGTCCGAGCAGCGGCTGGTACCTCACGGCCGCGTTGGTGTACGTGAAGGTCAGCATGCCGGAGAGGCCCTGCTGCGCGAAGTCGCCTGCTTGGAGTGCGAACTCCACGCCGTAGCTGCGGTAGACACCGACGGGGACTTGCGTGACGTATCCCGCGCCGATGAACGACTGCTGCTCCCAGTTCGACGAGTACGAGTAGAACGGCGTCAGCTTGAACGACCAGTTCGTGTTGGCGAAGTGGTGCTCGAGCGACAGGTCGTACTGCGCCGATGTCTCACCCGGAAGCGGGTGGAACGGCGAGAGGAACCCGAAGCCGAGGAAGTTCGCCCACTGACCGAGGTTGTTTCCGGACGAGTTGTAGTACTGGACGGCGGCCGTGAGCGGAGGCTCAGTGTAGCGGCCGGCCGAGAAGCGCCAAACCGTGTTCGGATCCGACTGGTAGGTCGCGGAGCCGCGAGCCGACCAGTAGCTTATGTCGTAGTGCGACGGCGAGGCGTCCGTGAAGAGCGGATCGCTGCCGATGCCGTCCGGATGGACGTACCCGGGCCCACATGAGCCGGCGGTCAATACCGGCGACGGAGGCGGAAACGCGCCCGGCCCTAGCGGCGTGAGCTTCGGGTGATTGGTCGCCGGATTCACGCACGCGTATCGCGCGAGAATCTGAGCATAGAACGCGTTTTGCGGATTGCTCGTATTCGGCAGGATGTAGTTGTAGTTGTCGTAGCGGCCCGCAACTTGGAAGAGCCACTTGTCGTTCGGACGCCACTGGTCCGAGAGATTGACGTTGTAGAACGCCGGCTCGACTTGGTTCCAGGAAGCCGACGCGTTGCCTTGCCAGAGCGTGATGTACTTCGCTCCCGCGGCCAAGGCTGCACCGCTGATCGCCGGCTCGCCGGTGGTCGCGTTACCATATGCGTTGCCGATGGTCGCGTTGTAACACGGCGTCGGCGTCATTCCCGTGGTCCAGCACGTGTAGGTGCCGCCGCTTTGGGAGACGAGGCCGATCGGCGAACTCTTGGCATTAGAGCACGCCGGATTTGGTCCGTACCCAGGCGCTCGGAAGTTGCCCGCGCCCCCGGGGCACGAGGCGTTCGTAAAGGTAAACGCATCCGCGTACGTCGCGGGGATGAACCCGGTGTTATTCCAGCGACTCGTCGTCGCCGTCACGTAGTTTGCGGTGAACTGAATGAGGTTCGCATCGTTGATCTGATCGGCGAGCGTAATCGACGCACCGCCCGTGTGCGTGATGAGGTCGTAGTCAGGCGAAACGACGGAACCGGTACCGAAGTCGTACCCGTAGGCCGAGTTCTGACCGTCTTCGTTCCAGTCGGTGAACATCGTATAGGCGTAGATACGCATATACGCGCTGTCGCTGAAGGGATGCGTCCACTGCAGCTTCCCGATGCCGACGTCGTTGTGGTAGAGATCTTGGTGATTCGGCATGAGCGGCGCCATGAACGCCCGATTTTCTGGGCTGTTCGGCTGGTAGTAGTACTGGTACGGCGTTCCCACGCCGCCCGTTCCCGCGTTCACCTGTGAGCCGAAAGGCAGATTGTAGGTCGTCGCGTCGCTATATGCCGGATAGTTTACGCCGGCTGCATAGACGTTGCCGGTGTTGTTCAGCGTGTACTGCGCAACGCCGGGGCCGTTGTCGATCGGCGAGTTGTTGAAGAAGGTCTGCATCGCCGAGTCGCTCCAGAGGATCTGAAAGTCATCCTTCTGGCCGTCGCGGCGCGGAACGCCGAGATGGAGGTTGACGACGTTTTCACGATCGGTGAGGAACGTGCCGCCGTCGAACGGACCGGCATGCGAGAAGCAGTCGAAGGCGTGCGACGTCGCCGGAACGGCATTGCCGCTGAAGAAGCCCTGGTTCGGGTTGCAGAGTCCAATTACGCCTTGACCCGATGGCGTATTGAGGAATGCAAACATGCCCGCATACGAGTCGTAGACCGAGCCCGGCGTCGCGAGTGTTCCGCCGTTCTGTTGGTCGACGTTGCGGAAGGCCTGGTTGTAGCCGCTGATGCCGACGTAGTACGAGAAGTTGCGGTCCGGCGTTGCGCCGCCCGCCTCGAACTGCGCCTGGTGATAGAAGGCCTCGGTAGCGATGCCGGCGTTGATCGAAGCGAAGCCCGGATACGTACCGGTCTTGATGACCTGGTTGATGAATCCGGAGATGCCGTTCGATGAGACGCTGACCGGACCGCCGCCCGTGTAGATCTGCAGCTCTTGCAGACCCAAGCTCGATTCGGTCGAACTGTTGTACTGGTCGAACGCGCGGTTGACCGGAACGCCGTCATACTCGAAGCCGGTCGTCCACGGCAGTTCGCCGCGCACGACGACCATCTGGTTCCAGCCGGCGCCGCCGGTCGGGACGTAGAGACCCGGAACCGACGCGATGGCCGAGTAGGCGCTGTTCAGGTTACCGCCGCCGCCGAGTGCTGCAGACGCTTGCTGCTGCGCCGGCGTGACGTTGTAGATGTCGCCGCCGACACCGGGTTTGACGAGATTGGACGCAGTCGTCCGCTCGGTCGCGATCACGTGGATCGCGCGCGGCGTGATGACCGTGACCTGCTGCGTCTGGTCGGCGAGAACAGTCGTGCCCGCAATAGACACGCTCTGATATCCGTCCTTATTGACGCTCAGAGTGTACGTATCGGGCTGGAGCACCAGGAACACGAAGTGTCCCGTTGCGTCCGTCGTGGTGGTTGCAGTCTGCGACGGCGAGGAAGCCGTTACCGTAGCGCCGGCAACTGGAGCTCCCGTGTCGTCATTGACGACGCCTGCGAGACCACCGGTGACGCCTGCCAGTGCCCATGTTCCCTGGAACAGGAATGCCACCGCGAGTATCGCGGCTGTAGCCACACGACGGAGGGTCCGTGATGAACGCATTACCTAAACCCTCAATCTGTTTTCGAGTGATAGTGCGCAGCCAGGGGGCCCCCTCCGGCATGCGCCTTCAGCAGACTCCCAGACAGCGTATGGGGGGTTCCTTCGTCCGGCAGGGCCCTGTTCCTTTAGGGACTCTTAAGAAGCGTTCGCTAGCGCTTTTCTGAGCAAACCGGGAATGGCCGAGGGCCGGTCCGCCACCGGGACGCCGATCGCCTCGAAGGCCTCGACCTTGCTCCGGGCCGTGCCGAAGTTGCCCGAGACGATGGCCCCGGCGTGGCCCAGCGACTTGCCGGGCGGCGCGTTGCGGCCGCCGATGAAGGCGACGATCGGGGTCCCGGCCAGGTGCTCGCCGATCCAAGCGGCCGCATCCTCCTCGTCGGAGCCGCCGATCTCGCCGCAGACGACGAGCGCCTGCGTCTGCGGGTCACGGGCAAACTCGCGCAGGCAGTCCACAAAGGTGCTGCCGATGATGGGGTCGCCCCCGATCCCGACGCACGTCGATTGCCCGAGCCCGGCACGGGTGAGGCCGTCGACCACTTCATAGGTCAGGGTCCCGGAACGCGAGATCAAGCCGACGCTCCCTTGGGAGAAGACATGCCCGGGCATGATGCCGACCGAGGCCTTCCCCGGTGAGATGAGGCCGGGGCAGTTCGGGCCGATGATCCGCATGCCGCCGGTGCTGCCGACGACCTTGAGGACGTCGTGCACTGGCACGCCCTCGGTGATGCAGACGGCGAGCGTGATGCCGGCCTCGTGCGCTTCGTAGAGCGCGTCGGCGGCAAACGGCGGCGGAACGAAGATGACGGTGTGCGTCGCGCCGGTCTGCGCGACGGCCTCCCTGACGGTGTCGAAGACCGGAAGCCCGTGCTCGCTCTTCTGCCCTCCTTTGCCGGGCGTCACCCCGCCGACGACGTGCGTGCCGTACGCGAGCATGCGCCCCGTGTGGTACGAGCCCTCGCTCCCGGTGATCCCCTGCACGATCACCTTCGAGTTCTGATCGAGAAAGATGCTCATCGACGAATCATGGCGTTGCGGCCAGATCGACCGCTCTGCTCGCGCCTTCGTCCATCGTCTCGACCGGCGTCATCCCGGCTGCAGCGAGAATCGCGCGGCCTTCTTCTTCGTTCGTGCCCGTCAGGCGAATCACGAGCGGCACCTTGCGCGAGCGCGTCTGCTCGAGCGCGGTCACGATGCCGCGCGCAACTTCGTCGCCGCGCGTGATGCCGCCGAAAATGTTGATGAAGAACACGTTTGCGCCGGTATGGTTCATCACGAGCTCGTAGCAGCTGCGTACGCGTTCGGCGTTCGCACCGCCGCCGACGTCCAGAAAGTTTGCGATCTTTCCTCCGGCGCTCGTGACGGCGTCCATCGTCGCCATCGCGAGGCCCGCGCCGTTTGCCATCGTGCCGACGTTGCCCTCGAAGCGGCGGAAGTTACGGATGCCCAGGCCCGCCTGCGCCGCGAGCGTCTCGTCCTCGTCGAGCGGCAGAACTCTCTGCCACTGCGCAAACTCGGGATTGCGAAAGAGCGCGTCGTCGTCGAGCTCGACCTTCGCGTCGGAGGCAATCACCTTGCCGTCGGCCGTTAGCGCGAGCGGGTTGATCTCCACGAGCTTCGCGCCGTACCGAAAGAACAGATCGTAGAGCGCGCCCGCGATCGCGGGAAAGGCCTTGCGGTATCCCGGCTCGAGATCGGCACCGAAGGCAAGCTCGCGTCCGATGAACGGCGAGTAGCCGACGGCGGTGTCGACGAAGTGCTTCACGATCGACTCGGGATGGTTCTCGGCGACCTCTTCGATGTCCATTCCGCCGAAGCGGCTCACCATGAGCACCGGGCGCTTGTGCGCGCGGTCGACGGTGATCGCGCAGTACGCCTCTTTCGCGATCGGCAGCCTCTCCTCGACGAGCACCGAGTGAATCGGCTCGCCCTTTGGATTCTGGCGATTCGGCGGCATCGGCGTCGCCATGATCTCGCGCGCGACGCTACGCGCCTGTTCGGCATCGTTTGCAAACTTGATCTTGCCGGCTTTTCCGCGCCCGCCCATGAGCACTTGCGCCTTGACCACCCACTCGCCGGGATGTTGCGCGACGAACGCGGCGGCCTCGTCGGGGCTCGTGCAATGCTGCGAACGCGGCACGGGAATGCCCGCGCGGCGGAAGAGCTCCTTCCCCTGATACTCCATGAGGTTCATGCAGGGGCGGCTCGTTCGCCGCGCCCGACTTCCACCCTGCGCGCGTGCCTTGTTGCTTCCATGGAACGGCGTGATGGAGCGACGTTGGGGCGTCTCGATGGTGTCGACGGCGGCACCCGTCGCTGCACGTGCGCGATCGAAAGATTGCTAAAGCTTGCTAGTGAGACCCGGGAACCTCGCAGGACTCGAAGGCGAGATCGTAGATGCCCAGCCCCGCACCTTGCGGCATCAAGCGAAGCTCGCGGTTCGGCGCGTACTGCGCGTTGTCGATCACGTCGTACGCGCGCGGCGCGTCGACCTCGACGTACGAGTTGCCGTTCGCATCGTAGTGAAGATCGGTGCCGGCATCCCCGCGCGCGACCGGCTTGCCGTCCTGCGTCACGGCAACGCGCACCGGCCCGTGCAACGGACGCATCACGATCTCGACTTGAATGGCGTGGTAGCGCATCGCGAAGTAGCCGTTGCCCGCGTCCGAGACCGCCGCGTCGGTCGTCATGTGCCAGTAGCCTTGCAGATAGACCGCGCCGTCGCGATGACCGCCGGTGTCGGCGTAGTCGCTGACCATCGTGCGGCTCTGACCGCTCGCGTCTGCGACCGACTGATGCCCGACGAGCGACTCGGCGGTCTTCGGGTAGCAGACGGCGCCGGGCTTGTCGTAGCTGTCCTGCGGAAGCAACGCCATGAGCGGCGGCAGATCGAGATTCGGCTGCGTTACCTTCAAGATGAGCTGAATCTTGCGCTCGGTGTCGGGATATCCGCCCTCACCGGCGAGGCTCTCGACGAGCTGCTCGTTGGGCGCGAAGAGAAACTCGTGCGGCCAGGCGTCGTTGTGATAGCGATTCCAAATCGTGTTGTGGTCGTCCATCACGATCGGCCACGTGATCCCCAAGCGCCGCGCCGCCGCCTCGATGTTCGCGCGCTCGCCCGAGAAACCGAACTCCGGCGTGTGCACGGCGATGATCTCGAAGCCGTACTTGTGATAACGTTTGTACCACTCGCGCAGGTACGGCAGCGTGCGCAGACAGTTGATGCACGTGTACTCGAAGAAGTCGACGAGCACGGTCTTGCCGCGCAGATCCGCGGGCGTGAGCGGCGGGCTGTTGATCCAGCCGGTGTTGCCGTCGAAGCTCGGAATACCGATGCTGTTGAGCGCGGGCTGCGCGGGCGCCCACGCGGGATGGAAGAGCGCGACGGCCAGGCCGAGAGCGGCCGCCGCCGCCAAAACGCGAGACATACGCTGCATCATTACCTCGAAAGTTCTGCCCGCGGCCCAACCGGTCGCGCGCCAACGGATGAATCTTTTTCAATATAGCACGCCGGTGCATTCGTTCCCTAGCCGAGCGCTACAACCGCGTGATGGATTCTGCGTTGGGCGTTTCGATGGCATCGACGGCCAAGCTGATACCTTGCGTCAGGCGGCTTTCCGCCCGAGATACTCCGCAACGATCCACGCCGACGCGGCGATCCCGAGCGTCTCCATGCCTTCGCTCCAGTTCGGAAAACTCTGGCTATCGGCAAAGAGCGCGGGCAGCCATACCAGCAACCCGAAAGCCACGATCATCGCCGCGAGCAATCGAGACGCGAGCCGGGCCAGGAGACCCGTGAGCAGTGAGATAGCGGCAAGAGCGAACGCGGCGGTGGTAGCGATCGCCCAGAACGTTTGTCCAGGTGGAATCCATTTCGGGACGAGGCTCGCCGTTTCCGAGAGATAGAAAAGCTGCTCCAGCGCGAACGAGACGACGCAGATGCCGAATGCGTAGTACCCGATCCGAGCCAATCTTGCCGTTCGCGTCGAGGCGATTGAACCGGAACACGCATAGAGTAGCGCGGCCCCCGAGACGAATGAGAGTTGCTCGAAGAAGTTGCCGAAACCGTTGTAGACGAGCGGATGCGCGATGACAGAGGGTAGCGCCAGCAAGGCGAAGGCGGAGTAGATCGCACCCAGTATGACAGCACCCGCGCGGGCCGTTCTCGGCAGTTGAACGGCTACGCCTCCGAGGATTTCAATGGCAGACGCGATGCTGTGCGGCCAATTGTTGAAGTCGTGCCGCGCCAAGACGCAGATACCGGAGCCGATCGCCGCCAATCCATAGGCGTAACGCCCGAGAGAGTATTTCATTGCACCGCCTTAGCCGACACGCGCTTTACTCGAGCCGGCCGAGCAGCGAGCGCGCGATGATGAGCTGCTGGATCTCCGAGGTGCCCTCGTAGATTTCGGTGATCTTCGCGTCGCGATAGTACCGCTCGACGGGGAACTCCGTCGTGTATCCGTAGCCGCCGTGAATCTGCACCGCTTCCGCGGCGTGCGTGCGCGCCGCCGTCGAGGCAAAGAGCTTCGCTTCGCTCGCTTCGACGACGAACGGCTCGCCCGCATCGGCGAGCGACGCCGCCTTCCAGACCAAGAGACGCGCCGCCTCGAGGTCCGTCGCCATGCGCGCGATCTTGAACGACACGCCCTCGAAGGCGCCGATCGGTTTCCCGAACGCCTGGCGCTGCGACGCGAACGCCAGCGAAGCGTCGAGACACGCCGCGAGGATTCCCGCGGCTTGCGCGGCGATCCCGATGCGGCCGCCGGCGAGCGCGGTCATCGCGCCGGCAAAGCCGGTGCCCTCTGCGCCGAGCAGCGCGCTGCGCGGTACGCGAGCGTCGTCGAATCCCAGATCGCACGTGTCGCTGGAACGGATGCCGAGTTTCTCGGTAACACGCTCCACGCGCACGCCCTGCGTTTTAGGATCGACGAGAAACGCGCTGACGCCCTTCGCACCGGGGCCGCCGGTGCGGAACATCGCCATGACGACGGCGGCGAAGCGCCCGTTCGTGCACCACTGCTTGCGCCCGGAGAGCACGTAGGCGTCGCCGTCGAGCGCCGCGCTCGAGCGAATGTTCGCGGCGTCGCTTCCGGCGTCGGATTCGGTGAGCGCGAATCCCGCGATCGCGTTCTGCGACGCGAGCATCGGAAGCCATGCGCGCTTCTGCTCCTCGCTGCCGAGCCTGTCGATGACGGCGCAGATCATCGAGTGCACCGAGAGCGTGGCCGCGCAGCCTGCGTCGACGCGCGCGATCTCCTCGACCGCGAGCGCGTACGCCACGTAGCCCGCGCCGGCGCCGCCGTAGCGTTCCGGCACGAGCATGCCCATCAGGCCCGCATCGGAGAGCGTCGCAAAGAGCTCGCGTGGGAAGACGTGCTCGCGATCCCACGCCGCGACGTGCGGCGCGATCTCGCGGCGCGCGATCTCGGCGGCGACGTCGCGAATGGCGCGCTGCTCAGGGGTAATCATAGAAGCCGCGGCCGCTCTTGCGCCCGAGCCGGCCGGCCGCGACGTACTGCGCGAGCAGTGGGCACGGGCGGTACTTCGAATCGCCGAAGCCGTCGTGCAGCACCTGCATGACCGAGAGGCACGTGTCGAGGCCGATCAGATCGGCGAGCGCGAGCGGGCCCATCGGATGGTTCATCCCGAGCTTCATCACCGCGTCGATGGCCTCTGCCGAAGCGACGCCTTCGTAGAGCGCGTAGATCGCCTCGTTGATCATCGGCAGCAAGATGCGGTTCGAGACGAACCCGGGGAAGTCGCGCACTTCGACGGGCGTCTTCCCGAGCTGTTCGGCGAGCGCGCGCACCGCGTCGCACGTCTCGTCGGAGGTTTCGAGCCCGCGAACGATTTCGACGAGCGGCATCACCGGAACGGGATTCATGAAGTGCATGCCGATGACGCGCTGCGGGCGGCGCGTCGCCGACGCGAGCCGCGTGATCGAGATCGAGGAGGTGTTGCTCGCGAGGATCGCCTGCGACGGCAAAGACGCATCGAGCACCGCGAGGAGATCGAGCTTCGTCTCCAGGTTCTCGGTTGCGGCCTCGATCGCAATCTGCGCCGTGAAGTGTTCGAGCTTCGGCGTCGCGCGAATCTTGGCAAGCGCGTCGTCGCGCTCCATCGCCGTGATGCGCGACTTCTCGACCGCGCGATCGAGGTTCTTGCGTATCGACGCGATGCCGCGCTCGATGAGCGCACCGTCGCGGTCGTTGAGAAGCACCGTATGGCCGTGCTGCGCGGCAACCTGCGCGATGCCCGCGCCCATCTGCCCCGCCCCGACGACTACGATCTCCACGGCGTCATCCTGAGCCTGTCGAAGGATGGCAATGGGTTACTCGACGCGGATCAGGAGCGCGTCGCCTTGCCCGCCGCCCGAGCAGATCGCGGCGATGCCGAGGCCGCCGCCGCGTTTACGCAGCTGGTTGATGACGGTCGCAGCCAGACGCGCGCCGGAAGCGCCGATCGGATGGCCCATCGCAACCGCGCCACCGTAGGCGTTGACGCGGTCGAGGTCGAGGCCGAGATTACGCGCCGACACGATCGCAACGGACGAGAAGGCCTCGTTGATCTCCCACACGTGCACGTCGCGGGCATTCACGCCGTTCTTGTCCATGAGCTTCTGCGCGGCCATCGCCGGCGTCAGCGCGATGTACGGCGAGTCCCAGGCAACGCCCGCGTGATCGACGATGGTGGCGAGCGCCTCGTGCCCGCGTTCTTTCGCGAAGCGTGCGTCGGCGAGAACGAGCGCCGCCGCACCGTCGTTGACGCCCGGCGCGTTGCCGGCGGTAATCGTCCCCTCCCGCTCGAGGGGCTTGAGCTTCGCCAGCGCTTCGATGCTCGCGTCGGCGCGCACCGCTTCGTCGCGGTCGACGACCGTGTGCGGCAGCTCGCTCGTGGTAAACGGTGCGTAGCGTTCGTAATCCAGCGTGAACCGCTCCGACGGCGTGTGATCCCAGACGCCGCCGCGGCCGCCGACTTCGACTGGGACGCGCAGCTCGCCGCGGCGCGGCAGGCGCTCGACGACGAGCTTATCCTTCGCTTTGTTCGCGACGCGCAGCGGCACGATCTCGCCGGCGAAGTTGCCGGCTTCGTGCGCCGCGTGCGCGCGGCGGTGGCTCTCGTAGGCAAAGCGATCCTGTTCTTCGCGCGAGAGCTTCAGCTCGGTCGCGACGATCGCTCCCTGCGCCGACATCGTCATCGGAAAATACTGGTCCCACAGACCGTCGTAGATCATCGCGTCGACGAGCGTGCCGTCGCCGAAACGGTATCCGAAGCGCGCGTCGCGCAACAGGTACGGTGCGTTGGACATCGACTCCATGCCGCCGGCGCCCACGACGCGCAGCGCTTCCGCGTTGATGCTGCGCATCGCGCTCGCAACCGCGAGCATGCCCGAGGCGCACACCTTGTTGACGGTTTCGGCGGTGACGCTCTTGGCCAACCCCGCTTTGAAGAGCACCTGCCGGGCCGGATTCTGGCCGGCGCCCGCCTGCAGCACCTGGCCGAAGATAACGTGTTCGACGTCCGAAGGATCGACTGCCGCTGCCTCGATGGCGTGAACGAGCGCCGCCGCACCGAGCGTGGTTGCGGGCAGCGATGCGAGCGTGCCGCCGAGTTTTCCGAACGGGGTGCGCGCTATTCCGAGAACGACCGTGGACGTCATGCGGTAGGCTTCTCCACCGTGGGGAACTCCGCCTCGCATTCGGTCCCGCAGTGCTCGCGCTCGATCTGCAGGGTTACGTGCGTCATGTCGAAGCGCTCCCGCAAGACGCCGCGCACCACGCGCAGCGCGTTCTCCTCCTCGCCCGCGCGCGCGACGAGCACGTGCGCCGAGAGCGCGTCCGCGCCCGCGCCGATCGACCATGCGTGCAGCTCGTGCACGCCGACGACGCCCGGCACCGAACCGATGGCCTTCTCGATCGCCATCAGGTCGACGCCGCGCGGAACGGCTTCGAGAAGAATGTCGAGCGCTTCGCGCACCATGTGCGCGACGCCGGCGACGACGATCGCGCACACGACGAGCGAGAACGCCGGGTCGAGCCACGCGCGATGCGTCCATGCGATGAGCGCGCCCGCGATCAGCACGGCGAACGAGCCCATCGCGTCGCCGGCGACGTGGATGAAGGCACCGCGCGCGTTGATGCTCCGGCGCGCGCCTTGCAGCAAGAGCAGGCCGGCGCCAACGTTGCCGAAGAAGGCGACGGCGGAGATCGCGGCCATCGTCGTTCCCTGCGGGTGCAGCGGGTGCATCAGCCGCTGCACGGCACCGTACGCGATGACGGCGGTGATGCCGAGCAGCAGCGCGCCGTTGAAGACCGCGCCGAGCACCTCGAGCCTGCCGTAGCCGAAGGTCTTGCGCCGGTTCGCCGGCCGCGCGGCAAGATACGACGCGACGAGCATGATGCCGATGGCGAACGCGTCGGTGCCCGCGTGCACGGCGTCCGCGATCAATCCGAGCGATTGCGCGCGCAGGCCGCCGTATACTTCCACGGCGGCGACGACGAGACTGACGGTGAGCGCCGCAGAGAAGCGGCCGTACCGCACGGCGACCGTTAGGCGGAGATCGACTTCAGCGCGAGCAGTGCGAGCATCGCTCCGAAGGTCACGAAGGTCTTGCTCTCGGCGTTCGCGATGACGCTCGGATCCCACGCTTGCGCGCCGTCCGGCGCCGGCTCGACGTGCGGCAAAATCCGCGGAACGCGCTCGCAATAGCGTTCGAACTCATCGCCGAAGCGCTCGCGCAGATACTCTTCTTCGTGCGGCACGATTGCGGCGTAGAGTCCGGCCATCGTACCGAGCGCGCCGAGCGCGAGCGCGCAGCGCCCGAGCATCGAGTTCTTTCCGGTGAACGCGACCGTGAAGCCGAGCGCGGTGATGAAGTTCCCGAGGTAGAGCGGATTGCGCACGTACGCATAGGGGCCGGAGGTCACGAGCTTGGCAGCGGTGACGCGGTCGTTGCGCGTCGTCTCGCCCGAGTACCCGACGGCCCAGCAGCGCAGCAGCTCGCCGGCAGCTGCCGCCGGCAGCCCGACCGCAACGCTGAAGGCGCTCGGTTTCCCGAACGCGGCGAGCAGTGCCGCCGGCGCAGCAAGCAAGAGACCGCGGTTTGCGAAGACGAAGGCTTGGAGTTCGTCGGAGAGCGGATCCGTCACAGCGCTACTCTGTTACGCGCGTCGGCGTAGATGTCCCGCAACGACGCCACCAGAGCGATCTGCGGCGACCAGCCGGTGCGCGCGACGAGCTTCTCGTTCGATCCCACGGTGATCGCAACGTCGGCGGGCCGCATGCGCTGCGGGTCGGTGCGAACCTCCACGGGAACGTGCGCGATCGTAATCAGCTCGCGCAGCAGGTCGCGCATCGCGACCGCCTTGCCGCTGCAGACGTTATAGATCTCGCCGCGCTCGCCGTGCCGCGCGAGCGCGACGTACGCGCGCACGACGTCGCGCACGTCGAGCACGTCGCGCTCGGCATCGAGATTCCCGACCGAGAGTACCCTCTGGCCGCCCGCCGCGATCTTCGCGAGCCCGAGCGCGAACGACGCGACCGCGAAGCGCTCGCTCTGCCCGGGGCCGATGTGATTGAAGGCGCGCGCGATCACGACGTCGCCGCCGAAGGCGTGCATCTCGCCGATGAGGATTGCCTCTGCCGCGGCCTTGCTCGCCGCGTAGGGATTGCTCGGCTGCGGCGCCAGCGTTTCGCGCAGCGGAAGCTCGGCGGGCTCGCGCGCACCGTACACCTCTGCGGAGCTGGCGAAGAGCACGCGCGGCGTGGGCTTCACGCTCGCTGCGTATGCGCGGACCGCTGCGAAGAGCCGCGCGGTGCCGAGAACGTTGACCGCGTAGGTCTGCTCGGGATCGCGCGTCGATTCCGGAACAAAGCTCTGTGCCGCAAGATGAAAGACCGTGTCCGGCTCTGCCCGGTCGAGTGCATCGCGCAACGCTGCTGCGTCGCCGAGATCTGCGTCGCACGCGACGCCCTCCCAGCCGTCTTCGGCCAGAGCATGCAGCAGATGCGGACCGACGAACCCACTCGCCCCGGTTACGAGTGCGCGCAACGCTCGAGGTCCGCACGTACCATCATCTCGACGAGCCTCTCGAAATCGACGGACGGCTCCCATCCCAGCTCGCGCTTCGCCTTCGAGGCGTCGCCGATCAGCAGATCCACCTCCGCGGGGCGCACGAAGGCAGGATCGATGACGACGTAGCGCTCGTACGAACCGAGGCCCGCGACGCGAAACGCCGCTTCGACGAAGTCGCGCACGCTGTGCGTCGTGCCGGTTGCGATCACGTAATCATCGGGCTTGCCCTGCTGCAGCATCAGCCACATCGCGCGCACGTAGTCGCCCGCAAAACCCCAATCACGCTGCGCGTCGAGGTTGCCCAAGCGCAGCTCCTTTGCAAGCCCGAGCTTGATGCGCGCGACGCCGTCGGTGATCTTGCGCGTCACGAACTCCTTTCCCCGTCGAGCTGACTCGTGATTGAACAGTATTCCGCTGCAGGCAAAGATATCGAACGACTCGCGATAGTTCACCGTGATCCAATGGCCGTAGACTTTTGCAACGCCGTACGGGCTGCGCGGATAGAACGGCGTCGTCTCGCGCTGCGGCGACTCGTGCGCTTTGCCGAACATCTCCGAGCTCGACGCCTGATAGAACCGAATGCCCGGATCGGCCGCGCGCACGGCTTCGAGCACGCGCGTGACGCCGAGCGCGGTGAACTCACCCGTCAGCACGGGCTGGTCCCACGAGGTCGGCACGAACGATTGCGCCGCAAGGTTGTAGATCTCGTTCGGCTTGACGCGCTCGACGATCGCCGTGATCGACGCTTGAT
This sequence comes from Candidatus Dormiibacterota bacterium, assembly GCA_035532035.1. NCBI lineage: Bacteria > Bacillati > Candidatus Dormiibacterota > Candidatus Dormiibacterota bacterium. The sequence continues at coordinate 1,184 of DATKRS010000005.1, read as the reverse complement.
CGAGCAAGTCGCCCGAGACGAACTCGATCTCGCCTGCGAGATGACGAATGCGCTCGTGCACGTCGGTGCTCGTGCGCCGCGTCATCCCGACGACGCGATAGCCCTTCTCGAGCAGCAACTCCGCGAGATACGATCCGTCCTGCCCCGTGATCCCCGTAATCAGCGCGGTCTTCTTCACGCGATCCGCACCTCGCGCTCGATCGTCACGCCGAAATCGTCGCGCGCCCTGCGTAAATCATAGTCAGCTTGGAGTCCGATCCAAAGCTCTGCGGATGTACCGAAGTAGCGAGCCAATCGAAGGGCCGTGTCGGCCGAGATCGCCCGGCGCCCGCGGATGATCTCGGTAATGCGATTTGAAGGGATGTGCAGATCGAGCGCGAGCTTGTTTGCGTTGAGCTCTCGCGGAACGATGAACTCCTCGAGAAGGATCTCCCCGGGATGGATGGGCGGTAGTCTCCTGCTCATTCTCGTCATTTACTACACGACGCGTATTACGTCAAGCGTTCCGCCATGCGTTGCGCGATGAAGGACGCGACCTCGCTCGGCAACGTTCCGCGTCCGAAGCCTGCATCGTAGCCGAGTTCGGCGGCAAGCAGGTTCGTCACGCGCGGACCGCCGCAGACGAGCAGCACGCGGTCGCGAATGCCTTCTGCTTCGAGTAGGTCGGAGAGCGCGGTGAAGTTCTTCACATCGCTCTGCTTCTGCGTGACGACCTGCGATACCAGAAGCGCGTCGATCTCGCGCTCTTTCGCAAAGCGCATCAGCGACTCGACCGGCACCTGGCTGCCCAGGTTGAAGACCTCGAACGACGCGTAGCGCTCGAGCCCGTAGTCGCCCTTATAGCCCTTCATATTGAGGATCGCGTCGATTCCGACGGTGTGCGCGTCGGTGCCGATGCAGGCGCCCGCGATCTTGATCTTGCGGCCGAGGCGCTCGCGCACGAAGCGATCGACCTCCTCCATCGACATCGCCGGCGCCTGGACGGAGGACGGCGCGATCGCGTCGAGGTCGACCGCGTGCGGGCTGGACGCATACATAATGAAGAACGAGAAGCCGGCCGCCGCAGGGCGCCCCTCCGCGACGTGCACGTCGCGAAACCCCATCGCCACGGCCAGGCGCCGCGCGGCTTCGTCGGCCCGCTCGCTCCATTCGATCGGCAACGTGAAGGAGAGCTGCACTTTTCC